>JAAENI010000405.1 GCA_024224595.1 Hyphomicrobiales bacterium | reverse complement strand
GGCGCTTTAAACCATTTTTGTACAGTTATACTTAAAAGACGGAATTGGATGGTGTTTTAAGTATAACATTCCCCATTAATCCATCAACTTGTCCAAAAATCGGTGCCCACTTTTTGGGTTGATGGAGTATACTAATTTTACAAAATCCAAATTTGTTTTTACCCAAGCAAGGCTCCTTCAGGATTACTGATCTTCATAACTCAGTTGTCCTTCGACAATCTTGGTCGCGACCCCACCAACCTGTAATCTTTCTACTTCCCCATTTCTCAAAGAGGCCACTGAATATAAAGTACTGGGCCGACCCATTTCCAGACCTTGCTCAGATGTCAGTTCAATTTTCCCGGATCCATCATCACAAAATAGCCGGTGATTTACCAAATAGCTGGTCAGGGCACCATTGGTAGTACCAGCAGCAGCAGATTCGGGCACACCTACTGCAGGACAAAAATCTCGCACATGAAAATCGTTTCCCGCAATTTCCACTTCTGTACAAAAAACAGCAATCGTATCTATTCCAGACAAATTGCAATAATCTTTCAAACCTTCAAAATCAGGATTTATTTGCTTCATTTGGTCCAGACTCCCAATGGGCACCACCAGATGCGTAAAACTTCCAACAACTGTTTCAACAGGCAACTCCCCCGCCAGATCATCAACATTCGCACCAAGTAATTTCATTAATTTGGGCAGATCCACTTCAACCGGTCGATGAATTGGTATTTCAACATCCAGCATTATTAAGGCACGCCCATTTTCAAGGCGACTGATTTCTACTGCCGTTTGTGATTGCAAAAGATCAAGTTTGATAGAAATCTTCCCATCGCGATCCCATTTAAGGGCGCCATTATCTACCATCATAGTCATAAGACAGACCGTTCCATGGCCACACATCTGATATTCTCTTTTTGTCGAATAAAACCGGGCCGATATTGATTGGGCGTTGGAAGAACTCACAAAGCAGGTCGCAGGCCAACCAAATTCACGGGCAATATTCAGGCAAGTGCCACTATCGAGACCAATCGTATCCAAAACAATACCCGCCTGACTTCCGCCAAACGCTTTATCAGAAAAGGCATCATACAGTGCGAACGGGAAATTAGTCATAAGTTATCCATTTCAATCAAATCTCAAAAAAATTTCCCTGAACATTCAAGATTGCAAAATTCGAACATGAGTAGGACTTGTACCAAAATGCCCTTTAAAAGCCCGCGAAAAAGCAGAAGATGAGCCAAATCCCGTTCTTACCGCGATTTGCTGGATCGATAACCTCGTGTCAGTGACCATTCGTCTTGAAGTTTGTATGCGCAGATGGCGATAGAATTTGCCTGGAGAAATATCCAGATTCTTACTGAATAACATCTCAAGTCTACGTACTGAAGTATTAACTTCTGCAGCAATCTGCTTAATAAGTATTGGTTCATCCAAAGAAGATTCCATAATCTTTATTGCTGAAGAAATTATCGGTTCATTATAATCCAAGTTTCCCAGTGACACCGGATATTGCGCATCGTTAGCCCCGTGAGATTCGTCATAAATGAAAACGCTGGCGACTTGCATTGCAAACAACACCCCTCGGCGGGAACGGATTAAATGTAACATCAAATCAAATGTCGGCGACGCACCCCCGGTGGTAAAATAACGCCCATCAATCACATAACGATTACGAACGACCTCAATTCTGAGAAATTTTTCTGCAAAATCTTCCAGATCTTCCCAATGTGTTGTCGCTTGATAACCATTTAACAATCCAGCCCGTGCCATCAGCCAACTGCCGGCTTCAACACCACCGATGATTTTATATAAACTGGCATTTTTAGATAGCTGTCTAACTACCCCTTTTGGCGCGTGAATTTCACTATCGAACCCGGCTAATACGATCAATACGTCATCAATTGCCGTCTCACCAAATTTTGCGTCAGCAGCAATTGGCAGGCCGCAAGTCAGGTTTACGGCCTCCCCATCAAGGGTTAATATCTTCCACTTGAATACGGTCTCACCTGCGATACGATTGGCTGCTCGCATTGGGTCCAGCGTGCAGGCTACAGACATCATAGAACACTCCGGTAGAATCAAAAGTGAAACGGAAAGACTGGAAAAAGAGTTTGAAAATATATTCATTGCGTATTTAGTCAATATTCCTGCGCATTATGTCAACCGTATCTATTTATTTCCGTCCTATTATTTGGAAAATTCGGGAGAAGAATATATGTCACTTTCAGCCAATCGGGATGTTTTTATTACTTGCGCGGTAACCGGGTCTGGAGACTCGACTGGTCGCTCTGATAAAGTACCCATAACACCACAACAAATTGCTGATGCCGCGATTGATGCCGCAAAAGCCGGGGCAGCAATTGCTCACATTCACGTTCGCGATCCAAATACTGGTGTGCCATCGCGTGATCCCGAGCTTTACCGAAATGTCGTTGACCTGGTTCGCCAATCCGGAACGGATGTCGTGCTCAACCTGACTGCGGGCATGGGTGGCGATTTAACCATTGGCTCTGTTGAACAGCCCTTGCCTCTCGATTCCCAGGGTACTGATTTGGCTGGAGCAACCGAACGATTGGTTCATGTCGCCCAATTACTGCCAGAAATCTGCACCCTTGATTGTGGTACAATGAATTTTGGTGAGGGTGATTATGTAATGACCAATACCCCATCCATGCTTTGTGAAATGGCCAGACAGATCCAAAAATTAGGTGTGCGCCCGGAAATAGAAATATTTGATACCGGTCATCTCGTTCTCGCAAAGTGGCTCAAAAGCCAGGGCCTTATCGATGACCCTGTTGTCGTCCAACTTTGTATGGGAATTGCCTGGGGAGCTCCCGATGACATTTCGACGCTAAATTCTCTGATAAATAATCTGCCAGATGACTGGATATTCTCTGCATTCTCCATAGGTCGAAACCAAATGCCCTATGTGGCACTTGCAGCCACAGCAGGCGGCAATATTCGCGTTGGTCTTGAAGACAATATTTGGCTCGAAAAAGGCGTTCTTGCCAGCAACGGCCAGTTGGTTGAAAAAGCTGCCGTGATTGCCAATACAATGGGTTATAATTTATTAACTCCTCAACAGACAAGAGAAAAACTTAAACTGCAGAAACGCTGGATTTGATCATGACGGCAATCAACAAAATTGCTGTCATAGGGGGCGGGGTAATTGGCGGCGGATGGATTGCACGATTTTTGCAGAATGGCATCAATGTTACGGTTTTCGATCCGGCCACCGATGCCAAAGAAAAGATTGAGGCGGTCCTCGCAAATGCAGACATTGCAGCGCAAAACCTAGCTATTGCGAATAGCCCGAAACCAGGGAATTTAGAATACTGCGGCACAATTGAGCAGGCAGTTGTGGATGTTTTACTTATTGTTGAGGCAGTGCCGGAGCGTCTCGAGACAAAAAAATCTGTATATGATGAAATTGAATCCGCAGCACCAACTCAAGCCCTTATTGCTTCATCCACTTCCGGATTATTGCCCACAGAATTACAAAATAACCTTATCAATCCTGATCGACTTCTTGTCGCTCATCCATTCAATCCAGTATATTTGTTACCCCTGGTTGAACTGGTTGGTGGCAAACAAACCTCTTCTGAAACGATCGAAAAGGCTAAACACTTCTATACCGGCATTGGCATGCGTCCATTGCATGTGCGCAAGGAAATTGATGCATTCATTGCCGATCGTTTTCTGGAAGCAGTGTGGCGTGAAGCACTTTGGCTGGTGAAAGATGGCATTGCAACGACGCAGGAAATTGATGACGCAATTATCTATGGGTTTGGACTCCGTTGGGCTCAAATGGGATTGTTTGAAACCTATAGAGTAGCTGGTGGAGACAAAGGCATGCGGCACTTTATCGATCAATTTGGCCCCTGTTTAAGCCTTCCCTGGACAAAACTAATGGATGTTCCCGAATTGACGGATGAACTGTCTCAGACAATTACCGATCAATCTGACGCGCAATCTGGTCATTATTCCATCCGAGAGCTTGAACAAATTCGCGATAAAAACCTTGTCGGTATCCTTAAAGCGTTGAGATCAAATCAATGGGGTGCTGGAAAAACCCTGGCAGGATATGAAGAAAGCCTGAGTACTGATAACGTGGAGAACTGATGTGGATTTTGGATTGACCAGCGAACAACAAATGATTGTTGATACCGTTCGCAATTTCGTCGAAAAAGAAATCCACCCTCATGAGCAGGCAGTTGAAAAATCAGGAATTGTGCCCGGTGACATAGCCCGGGAAATCACTGCCAGGTGCAAGCAATCAGGTTTCTTTGCCGCCAATATGCCGATCGAAATTGGCGGCGGTGGCCTCAACAATCTGGAATTCACTTTACTGGAGAGAGAATTGGGTCGCGCCAGCATGGCATTGGGCGTGTTTTTCGGCAGACCCTCTGGGATATTGCTGGCTTGCCAGGGAGAACAACGGGAAAAATATCTGTTACCAGCGGTAAATGGCGACAAATTTGATTGTCTTGCGATGACAGAACCTCAGGCGGGTTCAGATATACGAGGAATGCGATGTTCTGCGCGCCAGGATGGTGAAGACTGGATCATAAACGGCTCAAAGCATTTTATTTCTCATGCCGATATTGCCGATTTTGCCATTGTTTTTGTCGCAACGGGTGAAGAACAAATGACGGACCGGGGAACAACAGGATCCAAAAAGAAAATCACCTGTTTTCTGGTCGATCGCGGCACCGGAGGTTTTGAGATTTCCTCGGGATACAATTCTGTCAGTCATAAAGGTTATCAGAATTGTATATTGTCATTTGATGATTGCCGGGTACCATCGTCTCAGATATTGGGCGAATTGCATCGCGGTTTCGATATTGCAAATGAGTGGCTATACGGTACACGGCTAACTGTCGCAGCCAATTGTGTCGGCCGCGCCAGAAGAGTATTTGATTTGGCCTTGAATTATGCCAGTGAACGGGAACAATTTAGCCAGAAAATCGGTCGTTTCCAGGGTATTTCCTTCAAGCTGGCTGACATGATTACCCAAATTGATGCAAGCGACTGGCTCACTTTGTCAGCCGCATGGCGACTGGATCAGAATCAGGATGCCAACCGGCAAATTGCCAGTGCAAAACTTCACGCCAGCGAAATGCTTGCCATGGTCACAGATGAGGCAATACAGGTATTTGGTGGCATGGGATTGATGGATGATTTACCCCTTGAACGATTTTGGCGCGACGCAAGAGTTGAACGAATTTGGGATGGCACATCCGAGATTCAGCGCCATATCATCTCTCGAGCGCTTCTAAGGCCACTTGGATGCTAACAGAAATGCCCAAGCAGCATGCATCATTCAACCGCCTGCTACGCCCCAATTCAATCGCAGTAATCGGTGGCAAAGAGGCTGCGAAAGTAATTGAACAATGCAAATTAATCCAGTTTGAAGGACAAATCTGGCCTGTTCATCCAACCAAGACATCAGTTCACGGCTTACCGGCCTGTCGCTCAGTCAATGATCTTCCCGATGTGCCGGACGCTGCATTTGTTGCGGTTAACCGGCAAATTTCGATTGAAATAATTGATGCCCTTCGAAAAATCGGCACTGGCGGTGTAATTTGTTATGCTTCAGGTTTTACAGAATCCGATGCCGAAGGAAGCACACTCCAAACCGCACTACTCGATGCTGCCGGCGAAATGCCTGTCATTGGACCCAACTGTTATGGCTTGTTGAATTACACTGATGGCGTCGCCTTGTGGCCGGATCAACATGGGGGCAAACGGCTGAATAAGGGTGATAGAGGCATTGCCATTATCACCCAATCTTCAAATATCGCCATCAGTATAACAATGCAACGCCGTGCTTTGCCGCTGGCTTATATTATCACTGTTGGCAATCAGGCACAAACAGGTATCTCACAAATCGCCAGAGAGGTATTGGAGGACCCGCGTGTTACAGCATTGGGACTACATATTGAAGGTTTCGATTCCATCTCTGGTATGGAGGACCTTGCAGCTCGAGCCAGGCAACTGCAAAAACCGGTAATTGCCCTGAAAATTGGTAAAAGTGTAAAAGCGCAAGATGCTGCATTTACCCACACTGCTTCTCTTGCAGGCGCAGACATTGCTGCCGATGCATTCTTGAAACGTATCTCAATTGCCCGGGTGAATTCGATTCCATCATTTTTGGAAACACTGAAGCTTCTCCATGTCCACGGTGTTCTCAAAGGCTGTGAAATATCATCAATGAGCTGCTCTGGTGGTGAAGCATGTTTAATGTCTGATGCTGCCTACGGTCGCAAGATCAGTTTTCCTGACCTGACAGCGATTCAAAAACAACCAATCAGCGATGCACTTGGACCGATGGTAACAATATCCAATCCATTGGATTATCATACTTATATCTGGGGAAATGAGGAAAAGATGGAAGCGGTTTTTTCAGGCATGATGCATGCCGGGTTTGACCTGAATTGCCTTATCCTCGACTATCCACGTCCAGATCGCTGCAATGTAGATGACTGGAAAATTCCGACAGACACTTATATCAGGGCGAAAAATAAATCAGGAGCAAAAACAGCTATTGTAGCGACAATGCAGGAAAACCTTGAAGAGAAACTCGCTGAGCAATTATTAGCGCACAACATTGCACCCATGTTGGGAATTGATGAAACATTGGATGCCATTGAAGCAGCTTCAGCAATAGGTCAAGGCTGGGGTCTTCCTGAACCATCACCTGTAGCACCGACAAATTCTGGTGCCGCGTGTAATAATCTTAATCCTGATGAGGCTGAGGCAAAACAAATCCTCGCCCGGCACGCGATCCCCACGCCAAGAGGCATGAAGATTTCTTATCAACAAAACTCAGCCAGCAGATGTGAACTTGCCAGGATCACAAAAAAACTTGGGTTTCCAGTTGTGTTAAAAGTCCCTGGAATCGCGCACAAAACTGAAATGAATGCAGTCGTTTTGAACTTGAACAATATTGACCAGTTATATTCAGCCGCAGACCGATTATCTCATATCAGTAGTGATCTTTATGTCGAGGAAATGATTAAAAACCCGATATTTGAACTCTTGCTTGGGTTTTCAACCGATCAACAATTTGGGTTGGTCATGACAATTGCAACAGGGGGTAGGATGGTTGAAATATTTAACGACAGTCAGACATTACTGCTCCCGGCCTCCAAATTAATGATCAAAAGTGCTTTAAATAGTCTAAAGGGTAAAGTATTTTTCGATGGTTTTCGCGGTAGCCCGAAAGCAGATTTCGAGGCGACAATCCAGGTCATTCTGGCCGCGCAGAAATTCATACTTGAATACCCCCGCCGAATTCTTGAACTGGACATCAATCCTCTTATTATACGTCGCAAAGGCGAAGGTTTAGTTGCGGCAGATGTACTGATCAAATTTGCAAATTCAAACTAGGGCCTGTTGACGTTCAAGGTTATGGTACTGGTTTGGCCAGATAGATTCAATTTTGTAGTGTGAGGAGGAAGGACATACATGTATATTCAACGACGAACAATGCAAAAGTGGGCCTATCTGGTCAAATCCCTTCGGGACGCAACGCATTTGTCCGCTGGACTTCTCTTTTCGCGCCTTAAAGTGCCAGCATTACTGCGTTACGAAAAGCTAGTCAGCAAACAAATGCGTTACGCCAGTACCATAACCTTGAACGTCAACAGGCCCTAGGCAGTGAACTCATAAACAGGATCAAAATAGTATGAATCAATTTATTCGCATACAAGGCGCCAGTTCACCGGAAACCTTTTGGTTTTCAAGAGCTTGCAACGCTGTAGGCGGGCAAAACAATCATATCCACAGGACGGCAAAACTGCTGCCATCAGCAGCGTCAAAGCACTTGAATGGGCAAAAAAGCCCATCCCGCATACTTTTCCTTGCATATGCTTGCAGTTTTACCGCCATTTCGACCCTGTTTATGAATTTACTGCCTAGCTTCACTTAAACAAACGAGAAATCAATCCTATGAATGATGTGATATCAACGAGAACAGAAAATGATATTCTGGAAGTTACTTTGGATAGACCAAAAGCCAACGCTATTGACTTGAAAACGAGTCGGCAGATGGGCGATGTATTTCAAGAGTTTCGTGACAATGACGAACTGCGCGTTGCCATAGTTCGTACTGCTGGTGATAAATTCTTTTCAGCCGGTTGGGACCTGAAGGCTGCCGCTGATACAGATGCAGTTGATGGTGATTATGGTGTGGGCGGATTTGCCGGATTACAGGAGCTACGAGACCTCAACAAGCCGGTAATTGCGGCAGTCAATGGCATGGCTGTTGGTGGTGGATTCGAACTGGCCCTGTCATGCGACCTCATATATGCTGCTGATCATACAACTTTTGCATTGCCGGAAATCCGGGCAGGAACGTTAGCTGACGCAGCAACTCTAAAATTACCGCGACGAATTCCCTATCATGTTGCGATGGAAATGCTATTGACTGGACGATGGATGGACGCGGTTGAAGCGCAAAAATGGGGCCTGGTCAATGGCGTGTTACCAAAAGAAGAATTAGAAGATCATGTTTGGACAATTGCCCGACAACTTGCTTCCGGTCCACCACTGGTATTTGCCTCAATCAAACAGGTTGCCCGTGAGGCAGAAACGATGAAATTTCAAGATGCAATGAATAGAATAACCAAGCGGCAGTTTTCCACCGTCGACATATTATATGGCAGCGAAGACGGTATGGAGGGATTCAAAGCATTTGCTGAAAAACGTGATCCGGTATGGAAAGGAAAATAGTGCTTAGAATAAATATAAATTTCCAATTTCCCGTAAAAGTTCACGATGTATAGCCCGTTTAAAGCCATCAAAATCACTTGCTTTTTCAACAAATGCACCTTCACCGCCAATAACCAGATCAGCAAAATAACCAGCTAATACATCAATTCCAGTGACAGCAAGGGCATTAATCACTATTCCGCTGCTAACTGCTTTATCCCGTGCACGATTGGGGGCATGGTTTACATTGTTTGGACCATCACCAACATCATCAATAACCCATCGGTTAGAGGATAAGCCTGATTTTGCAAATAGTTGGGATGAGAAGTCAATTGCTCCACCTATATCAGTTGCACCACCCTCATAGCGCCGTTTCATTTTTCTGATTTTTTCAGCCAGTTGAAACAGTACTGTTTGACTGCCGACCTTGATCCAGTCAATTTTAATTTCCTGTTCACTGAATCCGGACCATTGGATAATATTGATGCCAATTGCACCGTTTTTACCTGCGCCAATTGCCTGCCCAATTTGGTTTGACCTAAAAGCATCTGCCAGACCTTCAACCATCAATTCGTATTCACGACCATCAACACTGGCCGATACGTCAGTTCCGATAATTATCTATTCCCGCACTTCGATAACAAATACTGACCAGACCCATTTTGCTTCTTCATCGGAGTTCGCTATTCTGGTACTTGTGTCATATGTCAGCCAAAGCGGCCCACGCCCCACCTGTATATAGTGGTGCACTTGGTTTGTGAATCTAGCGAGTAATTGATCGCGTTTGTGTTCGTGGCGGGGTATTTGATATCCATCGGCGAAATGTTTGGACATGGCACCGATTGGCTGCAACAATTCCTGGTATTGTGAAGGCTGCAACTGTGTAGATTCTGCTTATTCATCGGTTTAATTGATTTGATCAAGTACATATTGGCTGAATGGCGATGATATATGGCATGTACTCTTGTTTCCGCCAAGCTTGTTTTCACTAACATGCTTTTGAATTTCAAAAAATGACTGGAAGCTGAATGCTATTAAACAGAGACCGCTCCTACTTTCTTCTATTAAATATTGGTCATTTTCTCGATCATCTTTTTATGTTGATTTTTGCGACTGCCGCGGCTTTGGCTTTAACACGCGAATGGAATGTTGGCTATGCGCAGTTGTTGGCATACGCTACTCCGGGCTTTCTGGCGTTTGGCCTTTTTTCCCTACCCGCCGGATGGATGGCCGACAAATGGAGCCGTGATGGCATGATGTTCATTTTCTTCGTTGGGATTGGCATTTCTTCGATTATCACAGGCTTTGCGCAATCCCCTTTTCAAATTGGAATGGGACTATTTGTTGTTGGCATATTTGCCGCCATTTACCATCCTGTGGGTCTAGCTATAGTCACTATGAAATGGCGGGATACCGGCATGAGAATAGCAGCAAATGGAGTATGGGGTAATTTTGGTGTTGCCAGCGCTGCGCTTATCACTGGTTATTTGATTGATAATGGCGGTTGGCGAATGGCTTTTATTTTACCAGGTCTAGTCTCTGTAGTTACAGGTGGAGCATATCTGATACTTCGCAGGCAAGATATTCAATTTGTCATCTCGAAACCAAAATCAGCCGATGACAAAAAGAAAACAGCGATTTCTCCCTCCTACAAAGCTATGCTTATTCGTGTTTCAACCATCGTATTTGTAACAACAGCAGTCTCATCAATTTCGTTTCAGGCAACTACTTTTGCTTTGCCAAAAATATTTGACGAACGAATGCAGGGCCTGGTCAAACAATTGACGTACTGGGGAGATGGCGCAATGAACGCTCTTCCACCAGACGCAGCGACAATCATCGGTGCTCTGGCCTTCCTGATATTTGCCGTCGCCTCATTCGCCCAATTGATGGTTGGGTTGATGCTTGATCGATTTGGACCTCGACCGGTATTCTTCTTGATGGCCATATTACAATTAGTTTTCTTTTCACTGATGCCCGGACTCAGCGATGGTTATGCGCTGGCATGTGCAATGGGGTTTATGCTTGGAACATTCGGCCAAATCCCAATCAATGACTATATGATTGGAAAAATGGCGAGCGGCGAATATCGCGCACGAATTTATGGAATACGCTATGTCGTAGCATTTAGCGTTCTGGCACTCGCGCTGCCGGTAATTGCATTCATTTATCAGAATTGGGGATTTGACACTTTGTTTCGTGTGCTATCAGGGGCCGCCTTTATCATCCTGATTACCGTCTCGATATTGCCAAAAAAATTGCCAACCGCTGATAATATGCCGTTGGCGGCCAACTAAGATTTTACAAAATCCATCAGCTTTTTTTTAAGGCTGTTGTAAACGAATGGTAACGGAACAGAAGCCAGATCAGTTCAAAATTTATCCCCAGGGCAAGGAAAATGTTTTAACATTGGTATAGCTTTTCATCGCTTCAATGACCCCTTCCTTGTAACCATTGCCACTATCTTTTATTCCTCCGAAAGGTGACATTTCAATTCTATATCCAGGTACTTCCCAGATATTCACGGTCCCCACAATCAGACCTCTGATAAAAGCCTGCATCCGTCGGAAATCATTGGTGCATACACCTGAAGACAAGCCAAATGCAGTTGAATTTGAAATCCTTATTACCGCTTCATCATTGTCTGGCACACGTATGATCGGAATAATGGGCCCAAAAGTCTCTTCCATCACGAGTTCGCTGTCATGAGACACGTGATCTATCACGATAGGGGGCAACAATGCACCCTGGCGACCGGGATTGTAGAGAATTTTTGCCCCTGATTTCTCTGCAGCTAGTACTCTGTTTTCAAAAGTTTCAGCGGCTTTTTCATGAACCACTGTGCCTAGGTCTGTTTTCGGATCCATTGGATTGCCAAACATTATTTTCTTGGCACGTTCCAAAACCAGTTCAGAAAATTTGTCCGCTACCTGCTCCTGACACAATATTCTTTTCACCGCGGTACAACGTTGTCCGGAATTTTTCGTAGCGCCGGCAACAGCAAGATCAGCAGCTTTAGCAAGATCATCATCGGACAAATCATTACAAATGATCAATGGATCATTGCCACCTAGTTCCAGTACCTGACGTTTATAGACAGCTTTCCCGGCGATCATTTTACCCACCGGCACACCACCTGTGAACGTTACCATCTCAATATGTTCATTGGTAATCATCTCATCACCAATATCCTGTGGCCAACCTGTTACCACAGAGAGCATCTGGGGTGGAAGCCCGGCTTCATAAAGTGCATCCGCCAGCCAGATTGCGGTCAATGGCGTTAGCTCAGTAGGTTTTACAACCATACAATTATTAGTAGCGATGGCCGGCGCAATTTTGTGACTGACCATATTAAGCGGGTGATTAAATGGCGTTATCGCGGAAATTACCCGCAAAGGTTCACGGGTCGTAAATATTTTTCTGGCTTTGCCGTGCGGCGTCAAATCGCAGGAAAAAATCTCTCCATCGTCATGAATACACAATTGGCCAGCCAAAGTATAAACGTCAAATGCTCTGCCACATTCATAAAGCGAATCGGATATCGAAATTCCAAGCTCCGCCGTAATAATAGGTGCTAGTTCAGCTTTTCGCTCATCGATAATTTTGGCAACATTTAACAATATTTGTTGCCGCTCATAACGGGTCAGGGTTGAATGATAATTGGCCCCGATTTCGAATGCTTTTCGCGCATGTTCCCGGTTTCCAGCCGGCACCGACCCGATCTGTTCGCCGGTATAGGGATAATAAACCGGAACCCGTTCCTTGGTGTGAACTTTTTCACCGGCAATACGCATTGCTTCATGCCGCGGTTCGATGGGAAGAATACTCATAGCGGTTTAACTCACATAGCTGCTGCGGTTACAGCATAAAAGAATGCATCAAAATTTCTCAACTCAGGCTTACTTGGCAAATCAAGGGCCCGATTCACAATAAACGGAACCGTTTGCTCGGTTACCCCGCCATGGCTGCGAAGTGGCTCTTTCAAGGCTGCCAAATCGTGACGGTCTTCGGAAGTGCCGATGCAAATATTTTCACCCGAAACCATCACAATTTCACCAATACGATCTCCAGGAAGTTCAAATTCATCGACAGCTTCTTCTCTGGTCATCGCGTGAGTGATACCCTCGATTGTGAGCAATTTGGTAATAATATCATTGTGATCGGCATCATCGGGCAGATAAGCCGTGGCAAAAGAACCAAGAGCACCATGGTGAACAACATAGGGATCAGTAATCGGAAGAATGACGCGAGCGGCACCCTCTCCTAACCATTCATCCATTAAATCCTGCACATAAATAACCGCAGGAGAGCCATCTTCGAGATGTTTTGGTTTCATTCCATGATCTGCGGTAACAACGATTGCCGCGCCCATTTCATCCAATTGAGCCAAATATCTATCAAACATTTCATAAAACGACTTAGCTTCGGCATCATCAGGTGCAAATTTATGCTGAACATAATCAGTTGTCGTCAGATACATTACATCTGGTTTCCATTCAGCCAATAACTTTACACCGGCTGCAAAAACAAATTCTGATAGTTCAGCAGAATAAACTTCTGGTTGCGCCATTCCAAGCCATGCGCTGGCTTTTTCCTGACCATGTTCTGTCAAAGTAGAATTGTCTGATTTTTCGGCAGAAAAACATTTGGCCCGATCATCATCAAATTTCAACTCGGCGCCCAACAATGCACGTAGCTTGTCTTTGGCGGTTATAATGGCAACTTTGGCACCAGCATTATAAAAATTACTGAAGATGGTCGGAGCACGCAGGAAACGTACATCATTCATCATAACCTCTTCACCAGTGTCTGGATCAAAAAGAAAATTCCCGCAAATACCATGAACATTTGGTGGACGACCGGTAGCAATAGAAAGGTTGTTAGGATTGGTAAAAGAAGGAATGACCGAATGAGCCAGACGGTCTGTCCCGATCGCCCGCATACGTTTCAGCGTTGGCATCAAACCATCTGCAATCGCGGCATCCAGATAGGCTGGCTCGCAGCCATCCAGACATATCGCAATGGCGGTCGTCTTTGGTATCTGATAAATCCGTCCATTCACTTCAAGGGGAGATTCAATATTCATAGTTTTTCCTTAATTAGGCATCCAGTTTTGCGCGTTCCAGTAAAGCATCAGCGGGAGGGTTGGCGTTTTTTACTCCCATATCAGCAAGAGTTTGTTCAGCTGCCGTAACCACGCGCCGCATAATGTGTTCATCCATTTGCCCGATACAGCCGACGCGAAAACTCTCGGCAACCGTTAATTTTCCCGGATAGATTATAAAGCCTTTATCTTTCATCAGCTCGTAGAACTTACCAAATTCAAACATTGGATCTGCAGGGCAAAAAAATGTAACAATGATTGGTGACAACCAGCGATTAGCAAGCAATGTTTCAAATCCAAGATCTCGCATTCCGCTAACCATTACGTCCCGGTTTCTCGCATATCTGGCACCACGTCCTTCCACTCCGCCTTCTAATTGATGAGAACGCAAAGCCTCCAAGAATGCAACAACAACGTGCGTTGGCGGAGTAAATCGCCACTGGCCGGTTTTATTCATGTGTTCCCACTGAGCATGTACATCAAGGCTCAAAGAATGGCTGTTACCCTTTGCAGCCTGGAGTTCACATTTACGCGCGATAATAAAGCCAAATCCTGGCACGCCCTCAATGCATTTATTGGCAGATGAAACCACGGCTTCATATTGTATCTTGTCGGCTTCCAATGGAACGGCACCAAATGCAGACATGCTATCGATCAGTAATTTGCGGCCTGCCCCATAGGTCGCTTGCGATATCTCGTCAATCGGGTTTAAAATTCCTGAACTGGTTTCACAATGTATTGCAACCACATGGGTGATTGCAGGATCCTCTTTCAAAATCTTTACGACTTCCTCTCCACGTGGCGGCAGATAGTCGCCTTTATCAAGAACAACATGATCTCGACCCAGATATGCCATCGTTTGCACTGAACGTTGACCATAAGCACCGTTTGCCAGTATCAGCACTTTACCATTACGTGGTATAAATGAGCCGAGCATTGCTTCAACCGAAAATGTGCCACTGCCCTGCATAGGTACACAGTCGAAATCATCGGCTTTAGATCCGATCATTGCCAACAGTTGAACGCGCATTTCTTGTGTCATCTCACGGAAATCTTTGTCCCAGCTGCCCCAGTCACGCAGCATTGCTTCCTTGACCTCGTATGATGTGGTCAGAGGACCTGGGGTCAGAAGAAATGGCTCACTGAGTCGCGGATCTTCGATTGTTGATGTCGAGGCGAGATTTATATCAAGAAGGGTCACAGCATTCCTCCAGATCAGAATTTAACGCCGCAGAATTGCCCCAAAAACGCTTATATGTAAAATTGCTTTTAACAATCAACACATAAGTTTTTCCTATACATTAAATAATCAGGTTTTTCATGCGCCACAGCCAACTAAAAGCGTTTCATTATGTTGCGCTTTATTCCGGATTTTCAAATGCTGCAAAACATCTATTTCTCACCCAACCAGCAGTGTCTGAACAGGTACGCAAACTGGAACAGGAACATGATGTACTGTTGTTTTTACGTAACCGAAAAAGAGTAAAGCTCACATCCGAAGGAGAACATTTGTTTCTTCTGACAAAAAGGTATTTTGAGGTCGAAGAGCAAATAGATGAATATATTTCTGAGGCTCGCTCTGCTGTCGATGGAACGTTGAGAATTATAGCAGACTCAGCCTACCATGTAACCGAAATTCTCAGCAAATTCAGATCGCATTATCCGAAAATATTTGTCACACTTCGAACCGGAAATTCTGAAGACGTCTTGGAAGAATTAAGATCATTCAATGCCGAAATCGGCATTGTTGGCAGCCCACCTACAGGAAACGACATGGAAACCTATGATATGGGTTCATCAAAAATCATTGCTTTTGCTGCAAAGAATTTTCTTTCCATGAATAAGAATCGAATGAGTCTGGAAGAACTCTCAAAAATGCCTCTGGTATTTCGTGAAGTCGGTTCCAAGACCCGACAAAAACTAGAAGATGAAGCAAGCAAGAGAGGGTTCAAACTTATCCCCGTAATTGAAGCAGAGGGAAGAGAGGCCGTCCGCGAAATAGTTGCATCTGGCGCGGGTATTGGTTTTGTCTCAAGCGCTGAATACGGAAACGACGACCGCTTGGTCGTTATTAATCTCGAAGACATAGACATCCGCATGAGCGAAACTCTGATCTATTCGACGCAACGAAAAGATGTCAGAGTCATACGCGCATTTATGGATTTTGCCAAAGCAAAATGATTTTTATACGACATTCCGGATAGAAGTAATAATGGCATGGAGGAATGATTTAGCTGACGAACTGGCCGACATCAACACGAAACTATCATCACCATTCCTGATTATCAGTACGCCTAAATGCTCCATTAGCGTACGCGCAATATGATCTTCCAGAAAAACTTCCGGATGCAAATCTACCATACATATTCGCTCCAATGCCTGGCGCGCCTTTGTACCACGAATTTCCAGTCCAACCCATGAATCTGATTGATCAGTCAAATAAGCAACATTGCCAAATTTATTCGCCAAAAATGACCTGGGATCAGATTGCTGGTCAAATAACAGCACAAAGAGTTGATCATTACCAAGGCGTATCACACGAACCATTTTGTCTTCAGACAATACCGATTTACCCACCGTTGGGATGGCTATACCAAAATGATCTGCTAAAACCTTTTCCACTTCCTCCTCACCTTTGAGTGGAATCGCAATTGACACCTTACCAACGTCGACCAATTCACGCAGTTCAGCACCATTAAATTGCTGCTTATATTCATCCAGCACTGATGCAGGTTCAAGACAGTATTCAGACACGCAAACGCTCTCCTTCAGGATCAACGAAATGTGGTGAGACAATTTCAACTTCTATTTCTGAATTTTGAATGGGATTGACCGCCCGAACGATCTCACCTTTGCGCTGGTCGCCGCGCTTGATGAAGCCAAGACCGATTGAATGTCCCAATGTTGGAGAGAAGCAAACCGATGTCATCCAACCCTCATCATTGAGCATAACAGGTTGATTTCCCTTTGAGATAAAGTGTGCTCCTGCGACTAATTGATGTGAGCGATCAACTGGCCTAAAACCCACCAGTCTGTTGGCATCTTCCTCATTGAGTGCATCACGCTGTGACAATACCTTCCCGATACAATCTTTTTTACTTGATACCATACGGTCAAGCCCGAGGTTAAGAGCTGTAGTTTGCCCAATTAACTCATTTCCCGCGGCATGACCTTTTTCGATGCGCATCACTCCCAGCGCTTCCGTACCATAAGCAACCACATCAAATTCTTTCCCGGCTTCCATCAGTATTTCCATCAGTGATCCGCCAAACCGGGTTGGGACGGCAATTTCGTAGGCCAATTCTCCTGAAAACGAAATTCGAAACAGTCGAGCTAGAGTGCCACCGCAAATGGAGATTTCCTTACAAGCCATAAATGGAAACGCTTCATTTGACAGATCATATTCTTTGTCAGCTATTTTACGGATCAACCCACGTGAATTGGGTCCAGCCACCGCATATTGCGCCCAACCATCGGTGATTGAAATCAGATGAACATCCAGATCCGGCCACAAACACTGTCGTGCAAATTCCAGACGACGAAATACTAAAACAGCATTGGCAGTAGTGGTAGTCATAACAAAATGATGTTCACCCAATCTCGCGGTTGTACCATCATCATAAGCGATACCATCTTCGCGAAGCATCAAACCGTATCGTGTTTTGCCAACTGCCAGTTTAGCAAACCCGTTTACATAGACTTTATTTAAAAACTCTGCTGCATCACGGCCTTGAATATCGATCTTGCCGAGAGTGGTTACATCACAGATACCCACTGATTTCCGTGTTTGTTCAACTTCGCGGTCAACTGATTGACGCCATGTTGTTTCGCCACGCCGCGGGTACCATTGGGCTCGCAGCCAATTGCCGGTCTCTACAAAAACAGCCCCGTGTTGCTCAGCCCATTGGTGACTTGGTGTCAGGCGAAACGGGCGGAAATCCTTCCCGCGTGAACGACCAGCCATTGCACCCATTGGAACCGGAGTATACGGCGGGCGGTAGATTGTTGTACCGGTTTGCGGAATTGTTTTACCGGTACACTCTGCCATGATCGCCAATGCGAGAATATTTGCAGTTTTCCCCTGATCTGTCGCCATCCCAAGCGTTGTATATCGTTTAAGATGTTCAACGGAGCGAAAGCCTTCAAGGTTGGATTGTTTGATGTCTTTAACTGTCACATCATTTTGCAAATCCAGCCAGGCACGTTTTCGGCTTTCCTTTACATGCCAGAAAGGCGTAATTTCACATGACTCATCTTCCGCATCGACTGTTAAAGGTTTTGCCACTTCAAATCCCAGATCATGCATTTGGCGACCGGCAATATCATATCCGTCATGCAGTGCTGAATTCAGGGTCAAATTTCCGTTCGCAGCGCCTGCACAAGCCATTCCAACCGGTAATTGTTTTCCAGGCACGAAAGTAGCAATATCTTCACGCCACTCGGGGCGACCCCGCTGGTGGCCACTCAAATGAACATTTGGGTTCCATCCACCAGATACAGCAAGACAATCACACTCAATAGTCTGGCCATTAGACAAGGTAATAGATTTAATGCCTTTACGACCCGTAGTATCAACAACGGATGCACCCAGGAACAACCCGGCTCCGCTGATTTTCGCACGTGGATCAATCTCCCGACTGTCAATCACTGCAGATATCGAAACACCTTTTGCCGCCATATCTGTTGCTGTTCGCCAGCCATCATCATTATTGGTAAAAATTGCCACCTGTTTTCCCGGTGCTACACCAAAACGATTGACGTAAGTACGCACAGAACCCGCTAACATCACACCGGGTCGGTCGTTGTTGCCAAATGCAATTGATCGTTCCGTTGACCCAGCGGTCAGTATCGAACGTTTCGAATATATTCGCCATAATATTTGTCGTGGCTTGTTATTAGTCGAGGCCAAATGGTCATTGCATCGCTCAAGCGCCCCAAAAATTCCGTGATCATAAGCACCATAGATCGTTGTTCTTGCTAATATGCGAACGTTATCCATTGTTTCAAGTTCGGCTTTGGCCGTTAGAACCCAGTCAGAACCAGCCATCTGGTCAATTTCATAGACTTCACTGTTCAAACGCCCGCCAATGATGAAATCCTCATCAGCGAGAATAACCTGTGCTCCACTGCGCCCAGCCGATAATGCGGCACTGATTCCAGCAGGCCCCCCGCCAATGACGAGGAGATCACAGTGCAAAAACCCCTTGTCATAACAATCGGGATCTTCCTGCAAAGACAATTTTCCCAAACCGGCAGAAGTTCGAATAATCGGCTCATACAGTTTTTCCCAGAATTTTTTGGGCCACATAAAAGTCTTATAATAAAATCCGGTCGACAAAAACGGCGCCAAGAAATCATTGACCGCCATTAAATCGAATTCCAGCGATCCACGATGGTTCTGGCTGGTTGCCGACAAACCCTCAAAAAGTTCAACCACCGTTGCCTTTGTATTGGGTTCAAGATAGGCGCCACTTCTCAGCTGAACCATGGCATTGGGTTCTTCTGACCCGGCGGAAAATATCCCACGTGGTCGATGATATTTAAAACTGCGCCCAACCAGTTTTTGACCATTGGCCAGCAATGCCGAAGCCAACGTATCACCAGGATGCGCTTGCATTTGTTTACCGTTAAAACTGAAATTCAATACCCGTGAACGGTCAATCAGGCCACCATCTATCCGGTTGTACTGCGTCATCGACTACGCCCCTCTTCAACAGCCACATCACGTGCCAGTTCGACATTGGTGATTTCATGGGTCAGGGTATCACGGGTCACTACAAGCCAAGACCTGTCCCCTTGTTCATGATACCACAATTCCCGGTGAAGGCCTGCCGGATTGTCTCGCAAATACTGATATTCATAATATTTATTTGCCGCATCCGGGTCCTGCCAATCAGGTCGATTTATTAAGGCAGCATCGCCCAGATAAACAAATTCAGCCATGTCTCTAGGGCCAAGAAGTGGATGCTCGATAATCATGTTTCCCCTCCTTTAGTGAAGATTAGGTTGAGCGCCCTGACCTTTTTCATCGATCAGGTGGCCACGCCTGAATCGATCAAGGCGAAATTCTGTTGCAGTTGAGTGCGGAACGTCTTTAGCCAGCAAATGGGCGTAACAATATCCGCTGGCCGGCGTGGCCTTGAATCCGCCATAACACCAGCCACCGTTAAAATAAAGTCCGTCAATATGCGTTTTATCGATAAAAGGCGATCCATCCATCGACATATCCATTACACCACCCCAGCTACGCAATAGTCTCGCACGCCCAATCATCGGCATAATCGCCATGCCACTTTCAGCGACGTCCTCAACAACCGGCAAGTTACCCCGCTGGGCATATGTGTTATACCCATCAATGTCGCCACCGAAAACCAGACCACCTTTATCTGACTGACTGACGTAAAAATGACCCGCGCCAAAGGTAATTACTCCAGGAATAACCGGCTTCAACCCCTCGGTCACAAACGCCTGCAATACATGACTTTCGATGGGTAATCGCATGCCTGCATAAGACATTACCCGCCCTGATAAACCCGCAACACAAACCGCGACTTTTTTAGCTTTGATAATTCCTCGAGATGTCTGAACACCCTGACAGGTACCATTTTCAATGTTGATCCCTGTAACTTCACAATTTTGAATAATATCGACCCCATGACTATCAGCACCACGTGCATAGCCCCAGGCAACGGCATCATGACGCACCGTTCCGCCACGGCGTTGAAACATGCCGCCCTTGATCGGAAATCGTGAATTGTCGAAATCAAGAAAAGGCAGTTCTTTGCGTAATTGATCTGCGTCTGCCATTTCCGCATCCGCTCCTGCCAGCAACATTGCATTTGCCCGTCTTACAAATTGATCTCGTTGGGCATCTGAATGATATATATTGAGAATTGAGCGTTGCGAAATCATCGCATTATAGTTGAATTCCTGTTCCAGCCCTTCCCAGAGCCTCAGGGAAAGTTCGTAAAATGGTTCATTCCCAGGCAGCATGTAGTTTGAACGAATAATCGTTGTGTTACGACCAACATTGCCAGATCCAATCCAGCCCTTTTCAACAACCGCAATATTGGAGATACCAAATTCTTTTGCCAAATAGTACGCGGTTGCCAATCCATGACCTCCGCCACCAATGATGACAACGTCATATTCAGCCTTTGGCTCCGGTTCCCGCCACATTGGCTGCCAACCCTTATTGCCGGTCAAACCTTGAAGAAATACCTTGAACGCAGAATACCGCATCTATTAATTCCCGATTGATTTGGCTGGAGCATTGACTATTTCGTCCATGTTGACTTTACCAAAACAGACAATAACATGTCTAAAATGGATATTGATGAAAATTTCCACGCACCTGTAAGAATTGGCATTTTGTCCATTGAGGGCTTTGCAATGATG
Organism: Hyphomicrobiales bacterium; assembly: GCA_024224595.1. Taxonomy (GTDB): domain Bacteria; phylum Pseudomonadota; class Alphaproteobacteria; order Rhizobiales; family Rhizobiaceae; genus JAAEMP01. The sequence continues at coordinate 16,749 of JAAENI010000405.1, read as the reverse complement.
TCATATGCATCACTGGCAGAGCCATTTCGCGGGGCTAATCGGCTCAGCGAGAACAGCCTTTATGAGATCATCGATATTGGTGTGAATGATAACCCGGTTCAAAGTTCCGGAGCAGCTAATATCGTTCCCTCGGCAACGGTCGGTGAAATTCTGAAATTGGATTATTTGTTTGTTGTTGCCGGTGGAGACCCGCTTTCATTCAACGATGAAAAAGTGATGAATTGGTTACGCCGCATGGCCAGAACAGGTCTGCGCCTTGGTGGAGTATCTGGTGGACCGGTAATTCTGGCCCGTGCTGGACTGATGAATGGCCGCAGAATGACGCTACACTGGGAACATGAAAAAATGCTCGCCGAAATACTGCCATCCCTTTTGATCGAACGAACGCTATATGTCATTGATCGTGATCGGGTGACTTGTGCGGGTGGAACAACGGCGCTGGATTTAACCCACGCGCTGATAGCCCAGCATCACGGAACGAGCTTTGCCCGGTCGGTCAGTGAGTGGTTTCTACATACTGAAATTCGCCCCTCATTCAGTGCCCAAAGAGGTAGTCTTGCGGAACGTGTCGGTTCGACCAATAACGCCATTCTTAGTTCGGTTCAGATGATGGAAAGTCATATTGCAGACCCGTTGACACTGAACCATCTTGCATCAATAGCCGAAATTTCACCCAGACAGTTAAACAGGCTTTTCATCCAAAAACTCGGTCGGTCCATCATGAAATATTATCGTGAATTGCGGCTGGAAAACTCACAAAAACTGTTGGTCAATTCTTCATTGACCTTAACTGAAATTGCGCTTGCAACCGGATTTTCCGGATCGTCTCATTTTTCCCGCACATACACCGCCTATTTCGGCAAACCCCCATCACAAGCCCGACGGTAAACTTCATTACCTGTCACAAGCAGTTGCGCGCCAGTTGCGTATCCAGATGACAGGAATACCAAGATATCTATAATGCATTAAACCTTGGCACGGAAAGCGGGAGAACTTCTAACATTAGTGGCTCTCATCGTTTCATCGAAACGACTGCCGCCAAATAAGCTTATTGGGTATTATCGTGTTTCACTCTGCAAAAAGTCCAACCTTGACCAACTGGCGGAGAGACAGGGATTCGAACCCTGGGAACTCGTAAAAGCTCAACGGTTTTCGAGACCGCCCCATTCGACCACTCTGGCACCTCTCCATAGAGTCTATCTAATCAATTGTACCAAAAATCACAATCGTTCAATAGCAATATTTGCATCTTGACTTATGCTATGGTTTTAGGCTATTTCGAATTTGTAACCGGCGTAGGAATCTCCTGCGCCGTTGTTTTTAGGCTGTTGCAAACTGGTAATTAATGCCTATTTGAACAGAAAACTAACCGACTGACAAAAAGACAACCCGTCATTCAACCTGTCAAACAGGATTTGGATGTCGAGAGTTGAATAGTGAACCAAAAGGAAAAAAGATGTTCGCAGTCATTAAAACCGGTGGTAAACAATATCGCGTTGCCGCCGATGATTTGTTAAAGATTGAAAAATTGCCTGGCGATGCAGGTGACATTGTGGAATTTGGTGAAGTGATGATGGTTGGTGTCGGCAGCGATACCACGATCGGCGCACCATTTGTAGATGGCGCACTGGTAACAGCTGAAGTTGTTACCCAAGGCCGTACACGCAAAATTATCGCTTTCAAAAAACGTCGCCGCCAAAATTCACGTCGCACAATTGGTCATCGTCAGCACTTGACAACAGTTCGTATCGCAGAAATTTTAACAGGTGGGGCGAAACCAAAGAAGGCGGTTGCAAAAAAAGCACCACTATCGACTGATAAAACAGAAACCACGCCTTCAACTACCAAAGCCAAATCTGCTCCAAAGACCGATGTAGTTGAAACTCAGATTGTTGATGATATCAAGCTGATTGGTGGCGTAGGTCCGGCACTTGAGAAAAAGTTGAATGGTGTTGGAATAACCTCGCTTAAAGAACTATCTAGGTTAAGTGCCAAAAAACTGACTGAGCTTGATGATGAGTTGAAATTAGGTGGCCGCACGGAACGCGATGAATGGGTTAAACAGGCAAAAGAACTTTTGGCTGGTAAACCGCCTCGCGCACAATCAAATCAAAATGCTGCTGCAGCCAAAAAATAATAACATAATTTAACGCTCGAAACAGATAACAAAGGAGACTGTATCATGGCACACAAGAAAGCTGGTGGTTCGTCCCGTAACGGTCGCGATTCAAACTCCAAACGCCTTGGCGTAAAAAAATTTGGTGGTGAGGCGGTTATTTCAGGCAACATCATTCTTCGCCAACGCGGCACCAAATGGCACCCGGGTTCAAATGTCGGTATTGGTAAAGATCATACGATTTTTGCTACCGCGCCGGGTAATGTGGCATTCCAGAAAAAAGCCAATGGCCGAACATATGTATCTGTGATGCCAAATCAGGCAACTCAATAGCCGGAACTTTCAAGCAAAGCCGGCGTCCCGATGACCCGGTGAAATTTGAAAACCAGATTTCAAGGGGAGACGGGACACCGCCTCCCCTTTTTGAATTTGGAGAATATGCAAGTGACTGAAATGAACAGAGTTTGCGATATTAAATGTGAAATATTGACAACCGATCGTCTTGTACTTCGTCAACCCCATCACGATGATGCTGAGGACATAGCGCTGCTGGCCAATAATTATGAAATTGCCAAAAATCTGGCTCGTATGCCCTATCCGTATTATGACACGGATGCGCGTGATTTTCTCAAGAAGATATCCAGCGATACAGAATTTGGCTGTACCTTCGCCATCACCAAATCGGATAATGGCCGTTTTATCGGTGTGTGCGGTCTACATGATGCATCCGGTGTGCATGAACATCCATATATAGGCTATTGGCTGGGCGAACCCTATTGGGGCCAAGGTTATGCAACTGAGGCAGCACGGGCGTTGATTGATTTATTTTTCAAAACTACCTCTCGTGATACCATGATGGCATCATGCATGTCGATCAACGATGCTTCGCGCAGAGTGATCGAAAAATGTGGCGGATATCTCTGGAAATCGGAAGACGTATTTTCCAAAACGCTAAGCAAAAAACAGAAGATTGACAAATTCCGTATTTCTCGCTCGAGTTGGATGAAAGCTTTGGCTGCCTGAATTGAATATCATGTAATATTACTTGAACTTTCCTCGATTGCTCATTTCCTAATTACGTTGGATCGAACCCATGAAATTTCTGGATTCCGCAAGGGTATTCATAAAATCAGGCAATGGTGGCGCAGGGTGCGTTTCATTTCATCGTGAAAAATATGTAGCTCTAGGGGGACCTGATGGTGGCAATGGCGGCAAAGGCGGATCAGTCTGGGCTGAGGTGGTCAATGGACTCAACACATTGATCGACTACCGTTATCAGCAGCACTTCAAAGCAAAAACCGGCATACACGGAATGGGCCGCAATCGCTATGGCGCCAATGGTGATGATATTGTTCTAAAAGTACCCGAAGGTACCCAAGTTTATGAAGAAGACAATGAAACCCTGATCGCCGATCTTACCAGTATTGGTCAACGGTTTCTGTTGGCAAAAGGCGGCAATGGAGGCTTTGGCAATGCGCATTTCAAATCTTCCACGAATCAGGCTCCGCGCCATGCCAATCCCGGACAACCTGGCATTGAACGTACCATTTGGCTTCGCTTGAAATTAATTGCTGACGCCGGATTGCTAGGCCTTCCCAATGCCGGAAAATCGACATTTCTTGCCAGTTCATCCGCGGCCAAACCAAAAATTGCCGATTATCCATTTACAACACTTCACCCCAATCTCGGCGTTGCCCGCATTGACAGCCGGGAGTTTGTTATTGCCGATATTCCAGGATTGATTGAAGGCGCGCATCTGGGAACCGGCATCGGTGATAAATTTCTGGGTCACGTTGAGCGTACCCGCGTTTTACTCCATCTGATTTCAGCCACCGAAGAAAATGTCACCCAGGCCTACCAAACTGTTCGAAAAGAAGTGAAAGCTTATGGACAGGGCTTGGCGGAAAAGCCTGAACTGGTGGCACTTTCCAAATGTGACGTTTTATCAGATAAGGAACGTACCAGATTGGTTAATGAATTGACCAGGGAGTCCGGAAAACCGGTTATTGAATTATCATCGGTTAGTCATGAAGGTGTTGATGTGGCTTTGCGACAATTATCGGCAGAAATACTAGTGTCGAAAAGGGCGGAAGAAAAACCTGTTGAGGATAACAGGTGGCAATCAGTTGTAGACCGATGAGCATCAGTTTATCTTCGTACCGGCGTATTGTAATTAAGTTGGGTTCTTCGCTTCTTGTCGACAATAATACGGGTCTAAAGGTCTCCTGGCTCCAGTCTTTGCTGGACGATGTTGTCAATCTGAAACAGACCGGTTGCGATGTTCTTATTGTATCTTCTGGTGCAATTGCTCTTGGCAGAACAGTATTAAAACTGCCAAAGGGCGTATTAAAGCTGGAAGAATATCAGGCAGCTGCCGCCACAGGACAAATTGTGCTGGCCAGTACATTTTCATCAAACTTGGCAACACGCGGAGTTCATTCCGGACAAATATTGCTAACCTATGGCGACACTGAAGAACGACGACGTTATCTCAACGCACGCGCCACAATTGGAACCCTTCTCGAATTTGATGCAATTCCGATAATTAATGAGAATGATACTGTTGCCACTAGCGAAATTCGTTATGGTGACAACGACCGGTTGGCTGCCCGCGTTGCAACGATGATGAGCGCTGATCTGCTGATTTTGTTATCTGATATTGATGGCTTGTACACGGCTCCACCATTACAAAATCCTGCCGCACAATTGATAGAAAATGTTAGAGAAATTACACCTGAAATCCAGGCGATGGCAGGCGATGTTGGCACCGAACTTTCGCGGGGAGGAATGATCACCAAGATATCCGCAGCCAGAATTGCCAGTGATAACGGCACCGCAATGATTATTACGTCGGGCACCCGGCTTAATCCATTGAGAGCTCTGGACGAAGGTGTACCCAACACAATGTTCCATGCCAACGGTACACCTCGCAGTGCACGGAAAAAATGGATATCAGGGCAACTCAATACCAAAGGAGCTATTGCAATAGATGATGGGGCGATCACAGCCTTGAAAAACGGTAAAAGCCTGTTGCCCGCAGGAGTTGTCAATTTGAATGGTGATTTTTCCCGTGGTGATATGGTGTCCATTACTGACAAATATGGCAATGAGCTGGGTCAGGGTGTGATTGCCTTCGACACTGAAAATTGCAAAAAGATCATTGGGAAACGAAGCACTGACATTGCAAAAATTTTAGGATACGCTGGACGAAGCGAGATGATCCACCGTGATGACATGATTTTGAAAGACCCAAGCCGCCCGGATAATGAAAATGCTTGATAGTATAAACTCTTCCAATGAAATTGATGGCAAGCAATTGCAGGCACAGATGCTCGAATTAGGAAGAAAAGCGCGCAAAGCTGCCAATATACTCGCCACGATTCCCGCAAAGTTAAAAAATACAGCATTGATCAATATGTCCGAGGCCATCAAGGCTGACCGTGAAAAAATTCTGCATGCCAACGCAATGGACATGGAAAATGGTCGAAATTCAGATATGACAGCAGCATTTCTTGACCGGCTAAAACTGGACAATGACCGCATTGGGTCAATGGCCGACGGCCTGAAGGAAATAGCTGAGCTGGATGATCCGGTCTCGCGCATCCTCGCACAATGGGATAGACCAAATGGCCTGAATATAAAACGGGTAAGTACACCACTGGGTGTAATCGGTGTGATTTATGAAAGTCGCCCGAATGTTACAGCTGATGCCGGTGCACTATGTTTTAAGGCGGGAAATGCAGTAATATTGCGTGGCGGATCGGATTCATACCACACTTCAAGACAAATACATGCTTGCATGACAAATGGCCTCAAACAGGCAGGATTGCCTGAGGATGCCATCCAGATGGTTCCATCAACTGATCGTGCAGCCGTGGGCGAAATGTTAAAAGGTCTGGATTCTAATATTGATGTTATTGTGCCACGTGGCGGAAAAGGACTGGTAGCCCGCGTTCAGGAGGATGCCAGGGTTCCAGTTTTTGCCCATCTGGAAGGGCTTTGTCATGTTTATATTGATCAGAGTGCAGATTTACAGATGGCCATTGATATTGTCATCAACTCCAAAATGCGCAGGACTGGAATATGTGGATCTGCCGAAACACTGTTAATCGACAAAAATGCGATTAAAACTCACCTTTGTCCAATCCTTGATGCTTTGGTTGATGCCGGATGTTTAATACGTGCCGATGAAACAATTCAAAAACTTTACGAAAATACCACCCCGGCGACATCAGATGATTGGACAACTGAATATCTCGATACAATTATCACTGCTGGTATCGTTGATGGTGTAGAAGGGGCGGTCTCGCATATCAATCAATACTCATCAAACCATACTGAAGCCATTGTCTGCGAAGATTTGGATACCGTAGCAACATTTTTCAATAATATTGATTCCGCCATTCTCCTTCATAATGCATCAACCCAATTCGCAGATGGTGGCGAGTTCGGTATGGGAGCAGAAATAGGTATAGCCACCGGTAAGATGCACGCGCGCGGACCAGTAGGTGTAGAACAACTCACCAGTTTCAAATATCTGGTTGATGGTGCCGGCCAGACCCGGCCCTAATGGATTGTTCGAGACCCTTTCATGATTACATTCAATCAGCCTTCTAAGGACAGAGACCCATTTCAAATTCCACCAGCATCCCGCGGGTTGAGGATTGGTCTGTTTGGAGGCTCTTTTAACCCTCCACATCGAGGCCATCTACATGTTAGTCTGACGGCAATCAGAAAATTGCGACTTGACCAGTTATGGTGGTTGGTGACACCAGGTAATCCCTTAAAGCAACAAAATAACCTGCCCGACCTCAAAGAAAGACTGTTACAGTGCCAGTGTATTGCCCGTCATCCCGCCATCAAAGTGACAGCATTTGAAGCTTCATATAATTTCAGATATTCCGCTGATACAATAAGCCTGCTGAAGCAACGTCGACCTACTGCGAAATTCGTCTGGGTGATGGGGGCTGACAATCTTGCCAATTTTCATAAATGGGATCGATGGCACGACATAGTACAATCATTGCCACTGGCAATAATTGACCGACCAGATTCCACTGCAATCCCCAATTCGACGTCAGCGACACATTTTCTGGCAAAATATCGAATGGATGAGAGCGACAGCATTGTTCTTGCCGATTCTGATGCGCCAGCATGGACATTTATCCACGCGCGCAGACTATTTTTATCTTCAACGCAAATACGTGATGGTATTAAATAGCAATTATTGTAATAGAACTATTTTAGTCTCATATCCAAACAGACAGAAGACTACCATCCAAGCAGGGAATCATGTATCCTACAATTAATGCTTTTGAATCACGCAACTCATATCAAGAGGACAATCTGTCTAATTTAGTGCAAAAAGGAAGTGAACCCACAGCTTCCTCCAAATCATCCAGTGCAGAAACTAATTCTGTTGAGGATGTTTATTCGCTGGCAATCACCAGCCTGGAAAATACCAAGGCGGAGCAAATCCAGCCAATCAATATTTCAGAGAAATCTTCAATTGGCGATTACATGATCATCGCCTCCGGCCGCTCTCACCGCCACGTCGGTGCCATTGCCAGCCAATTGCTCCGTGACCTCAAAGAAGCCGGGGTCACAACACCTCGAATAGAGGGGCAACAAAATGGTGATTGGGTTCTGATCGATATCGGCGATGTTATTGTTCATTTGTTTCGTCCGGAGGTTCGAGATTTCTACAATCTGGAAAAAATGTGGATGCTACCCATTGCTTCACAGTCCAAAACATCTGAAGGCGACAAGCCAAATTGATATTACAATTACAGTTGTGGTTGATATGAAATGAAACTCAAGATATCAGCAATCGGAAAACTAAAAACCGGACCTGAGCAGGAACTATTTTCCCGCTACTTTAAACGCGCACAGGTATCTGGAGCAAAATTGGGGTTTTCATCTATTTCCCACCAGGAATTTCCTGAGTCTCGGAATTCATTAGTTCAAATTCGCAAACAACAGGAGGGCGAGCTTCTTTCTCCAATTGAGAACAAAAAATCTGTTTTGATGGTATTCGATGAAAATGGAAAAGATTTTACCAGCGCCAGATTTGCCAAATTGCTTGCCCATCAACGGGATCAGGGAAACAGGGAATTAATCATGACTTTAGGAGGGCCTGATGGTCTTGATCAAAAGCTGCTGAACAACGCCAGTTATTCTGTGCGATTTGGACCTATGACCTGGCCTCATCAGATTGCTCGTATATTGTTGGCAGAGCAGCTCTATCGCGCAATGACGATTTTAGCCGGCCATCCCTATCACCGTCAGTAGGAATAGATTGCATATGCAGCAATTCTAAATATAAGAATCTTGTTCAAAAGACGGGTCTTAGTATTCATAGAAATACACCAAATACAGCCAATTGAAGGGTATTCGGCAGAATTTTTTATGCAATTTCTGACTTCGTTGGAATATTTTCCCCATAATTAGAATTGCTGTCGCATATGTCATGATTGGGACAAGGTTATAGGGTTGGTGGAGATAATTTCAAAGCTTAGAGCTTTTCATGGTTACATTGAATCGATAGACAGATGTTAGGGCATCGCGCGGCACCCCGCGCCTGGCTGAGTAAACCAATGATGGGTATCAAGCGGTTCAGATCTTATCGAAAATACTCTAGAAACCAGAAATAATATTCAAGTGTTGAAACTCAAAAGCAATCATTATTTGATACATATTATGCTTATTGCCATGGGCACATTTGTATTTGCAAGGTTTTCTTGCGCCCAGGAATCACTGACCGAACGCCACTACAAATCCACTCAGATATTGGAAGAAATCAAAAAGGAAATATCTGCCAGTTCCAAACAGGAGCTTACTCTGGCAGATGAGATTTCTACTTTAAACAATGACCGGGCGGCGCTAAATGAAAAACTGATCGCTGCCACGACAAATTCCCGCAGACTTGAACAAAAAATCCAGCGGATAAGTACCAGAATTTTAGAATTAGAAGAAAACCACAAACATTTACATGCTTCTCTCAACACTCGAAAATCTTTATTAAGCGAAGTTCTGGCTGCGTTACAGATGATGGGCAAAAACCCTCCACCCGCTCTGCTGGTTACACCGCAAGACGCCTTGATTTCAGTACGAAGTGCGATTTTACTGGGCTCGGTGGTTCCAGAGATTCGTTCAGAAACCAAAATTTTATCTGATGAGCTATCACAGTTACGTCAACTCAGTTTGGAAATATCAAACCAGCGAACACAATTGAAAGACGACTTGAAGAGCGAGGCTTCCGAGGAGCAACGTGTTTCTGCACTGATAAAAGAAAAGAAAAAACGCTCAAGACGAGCTCGTGTCAGACTTGCGGATCAGGGTATTGAGGCCGCAAAACTGGCTGCCCGCGCAACTAATTTGACAAACTTAATCAACAAACTGGAAACCGAGATTAAGGCAGTCAGGCAAGCTACAGAAGCAGCAAAGAAAGCGGATTCAGAATTAAAACTACAACAAAAAAAACGAATCGCTGATGCGCGCCAGGAAGTTTCTCGTCCTAATTTTTCTGATACTTCGCGTATTAGTCCCGCTGTAAAATTTGCGGATGCCAAAGGTCATTTGATCAAACCCGTAAATGGAGTGGAAATTCGTAAATTTGGCGCCATTGATGAATTGGGTGAACCCTCCCCAAGTGTAGCAATTGCTACGCGAATCAACGCCCGGGTGATCTCCCCAGCTGACGGGTGGGTAGTATATTCGGGATCTTTCCGCTCCTATGGCCAATTACTAATTTTGAATGTAGGATCAGATTACCATATTGTTCTCTCAGGAATGGAAAAAGTCGAAGTGGGGCTGGGTCAATTTGTTCTTGTCGGCGAGCCAGTTGGTTTAATGGGGTCGCGTAGGATTGCAAGTGCTAGTACAATAGATGTAGAATTGACAAGACCGGTTTTAGCTATAGAATTTCGCAGAAAAGGCGAACCAATAAATCCTGCACATTGGTGGCAGGTTAACACAGAAAAAAGGGCGAATAATGATTCGTAGAATTACACTTCTGTTGATGGGCGCACTACTGGGCGCCAGTACAGTATTGCTGATATTGAATGCTTCGACATATAATTCCATCGCAAATGCTGCAGGTGCTGATACTTATCGGCAATTATCGATTTTTGGTGACATTTTTGAACGTGTTCGTTCGCAATATGTAAAAGAGCCGAAAGAGCAAGATCTGGTTGAGAACGCAATCAATGGAATGTTGTCTTCCCTTGATCCTCACTCCAGTTACCTGACCGCCAAAGATTTTGATAGCATGAGGGTTCAGACCCGCGGTGAGTTTGGCGGTCTTGGCATTGAAGTGACAATGGAAAAAGAATTGATCAAGGTAGTCACGCCCATCGATGATACTCCTGCCTCAAAAGCCGGCGTTTTGGCTGGCGATCTTATATCCAAAATTGATGGCGAAAACGTACGAGGCCTTAGCCTGTCAAATGCCGTCGAAAAAATGCGGGGGCCGGTGAATACACCCATTGTCATCACTGTTTTGCGTGAAGGCGCAGAAAAGCCCATCGATATCACTATTATTCGGGCTATTATCAAAGTGCGGGCAGTTCATCATCGTATCGAAGGAGGGGACATTGGTTATATTCGAATATCCAGTTTTTCTGAACAAACCTTTGACGGTTTGAATAAAGCAGTCAAAAAAATCAGAAAAAAAGTTGGCGACGACAAACTAAAAGGCTTTATACTTGATCTTCGCCTCAATCCCGGCGGCCTTCTTGACCAGGCCATTAGTGTATCTGATACTTTTCTTGATCGTGGGGAAATTGTTTCCACACGTGGACGCAATGCTGACGAGACCCGCCGGTATTCAGCCCGCCCAGGCGATTCAACCGGGGGCAAGCCGGTTATTGTTTTGGTCAATGGGGGATCTGCCAGCGCCTCGGAAATTGTTGCAGGCGCATTGCAAGATCACAAGCGCGCTACAATTTTGGGTACGCGCTCATTTGGCAAAGGTTCGGTTCAAACGATCATCCCACTGGGATCCAACGGAGCACTTCGTTTAACAACTGCCTTATATTATACACCATCAGGCACTTCCATTCAGGGTAAGGGCATTCAACCAGATATCAAAGTCAATCAACCAGTGCCAGACGAACTGAAAGGTCGGATTGAAGCACGTGGCGAATCAAAACTTCGCGGCCATATTACGGGAGCCGAGGAAGATAAAGATGGCTCAGGGTCAATTGCCTATGTGCCACCAGAAACGAAAGATGACCTTCAGCTTGGCTATGCAATGGACTTGCTGCGAGGAGCAAAAGAACATGCAGCTTTTCCACCAAATCCAAATGCCACCGAGCCCAAAAAGGATGGTTAGCAGTTCACCACCGATTTAGTGATGTACCAAAATGGCGAAATTATTATCATTCGGCCGGTGGCAGTAAGCCACTGGCCGAATGACTCGAAAAAACCGATTTATCAAACAACAGGCAGCTATCTGATCAACCAAAATGTTCCTTCAAATAACTGATATTGTTTATTCATTCATGGATGTTGGTAACAACAGTAATTGGAAGATTGTACCTGTCCTAAAGAAAAATTGCGATATATTTGGGGCTGTATAGGTGGCCGGAAATCTCGATCGACCTCTGGGGAAGCCAAATCCATCCGCAAAAAAGCGCATGGGTATTGTTAGTTTTGGGATATTTGCTGGATGTATGTTACTGGCAGTATTTCTTGGATTTGCGACTCGAGAATTATTTTTCTCCGATAAACCTACCCAAAATGAACAGCCTACCGCAACCGATATTGAGGCCAAAAATATTTCACCTTCGGCATCGCAAAATCAAAAAAACACCATCCGAAAACGCCCGGATTTACCAATAGATAATAACGCCCCGGGAATTCAGGAATTAAATGCACCTGATAGCTTAGAAATCCCCGAAATAGTTCCAAGAAAGAGACCAGACTCTGTGGCAGGGAGGCAAATCCTGGCTCATTTGCCTGATCCGGAACTGATCGAAAAAACTTCTGTTGGCCAGTTACCAATAAAGTCCGCAGATGGGCTACGTGCCCTGGATGTTTATTCTCGTCAACCCGACACCGAAGGAAACTTTGGTATTGCAAGAATTGTTATCATTGTTGGCGGTCTTGGCATATCACAAACCAGCACAAATCAGGCAATCGAAACACTGCCTTCCGGCGTTACATTTGCATTCGCTCCCTATGGAAACAGCCTGTCAAGGTGGATGCTGGCTGCCAGGAAGGCCGGGCACGAAATATTGATGCAGATACCAATGGAACCTTTTGGCTATCCTCAGGTCAACGCCGGTGAACACTCATTGTTGGCAAGTACCAAAGAAAACAAAAATCAACGAGAATTGCGTTGGTCCCTGGGTCGAATAACTAACTATGTGGGTGTTATGAATTATTTGGGAGGTAAAATGTTAACTTCTCCAGAGGCGTTGACCCCTATATTTGAGGAACTTTCAGATCGGGGATTGATGTTTGTTGATGATGGATCCACACGTAATTCGATTACCAAATCCGTATCTAAAACTACCGGCTTGCCCTACGCTCGCGCTCATTTGACCATTGATTCACTTCGCTCACGTTCAGCAATCGCAAAAAATTTGAAAAAACTTGAAGGATTAGCCAAACGTACCGGATTGGCAATCGGCGTTGCAACTGCTTTTCCTGAAACAATTTCTCAGATAGCAAAATACCTAAAAAACGCCAAAAAACGCGGACTCGAAATTACGCCGGTATCTGCCATTGCCTACGAACCCAAAGGCTAAGGCACGTGTGACTTGATTGAATCATTTGCCCCATTTTTCAAACCTGTTTCGTGACAACCCTTGCTCGAATAACAACATCACGCTACGGTCGATGCTTATCAAAGTGAACTGATTTGACTGGCATCAAATGGTTCAATCTAAACCAAAATGCCTAGATCGTTTATCATGAGAAAATCCCAATTATCAGCACTTACCTACCGCAAATGTGTAGGAATAATGGTACTTAACAGAGAAAATAAAATCTGGATGGGGCACCGACCTGCTATTTTCAATGATGAATTCAAAGCCAGTGATGGCAAGCGCTGGCAGATGCCTCAAGGTGGAATTGAGAAAGGTGAAAAACCGCTACTAGCCGCAAAACGCGAACTATGGGAAGAAACGGGGATAAAAACCGCTTCTCTTTTAGCTGAAGCTCCAGAATGGTTGAACTATGATTTGCCTGCAGATTTAGTTGGCACGGCACTAAAAGGTAAATATCGCGGTCAAACCCAAAAATGGTTTGCATTTCGTTTTGAGGGTAGTGAATCCGAAATTAACATTACACACCCGCCAGAGGGAGCGCCGATAGAATTTGACCAGTGGCAATGGGTTGACATTCACGAGTTACCATTACGTATTGTAAAATTCAAACGCCAGGTTTACGAACAAGTGGTAAACGCCTTCCAATATCTGACGAAATAGCATACGGTCTGATTTATTTATTCAGACCTGTTGGTGCCGTAATTAGACTAGATATCATGCCGTATGACTGCCAACGGCAAATTCCAGAATTTATTTGTTGGTTTTATTCATTGTTTACCTAATATTTAGACATTGTTCACCATAATGAGTCATGAATTTTGCCTCATTTGCAGCTTATACGCCTTAAATGATATTAGCATGAAATTCAATACCGCCATCGGAGGGCGGGCATATGGCTAAGAAAAACAGTCTATTTATCATAGCAGGATTTTTGGTAGTCGGTGCAGTGCTCAGCGGTTGCAACCGATCTCTCAACTCGATAACACCAGTTGCTCCGCCTCGTGCTCTGCCATCAACACCAGCCGAGCGGGTATCATCTAACCAATTACCGCCAGTCAATTCCAATCAGCAACCCCCCACCGAACAATCGTTGGCCAGTGCCCCAACGACTCCCGAAAATCAAAAAGAAGCCCAAAACGTACAAGTTACCGCGAACTCAAACCAGGACAGCTCAAGCATCAAAATTTCCCGGGAAGCGCTCGCTGGTTCATGGCAGGTTCCGACCGATGGACTTGATTGTAGAATTATACTTGCGTTTACCAAATGGTCCGGGGGATACAGAGCAGCGACACGTAAATGTGTATCACAGGAAATGCAGGCTGTTAATGCTTGGGACGTAAAGGATCAAACCGTTGTACTGGTTGATCAATCAGGTAATGAAATTGCCCGTCTTTTTGCCAAACAAACTGGTCGCTATGATGGTCGCACAGCCAGCGGTGAGGCGGTCAGTTTCGTCCGCTAAATCATTTCCATGCCGGATCGTTATGGAGATTAGACCAAATTGACCATTGATCTTGATTCTCTTGGACCCGTGCATCAAGCGTATGATGAACATGTTTTATCAGGCAACCTGCAAAATGACCCGGCACAGATTAAACTGGTAAGACAGCTTGATCAATTGATTACCAAACTGGATACAAAACGCCTTTCTTCAAAATCCAGTTCACTGGGTTGGCTTTTTGGCAAAAAGTCGGCAGAAAACCCAGGCAAAGACGGACTCTATATTTGGGGGGGCGTTGGTCGTGGCAAGTCTTTTCTTATGGACATGTTTTTTGACGCAGCCAACATCGCTCCCAAACGGCGCATACATTTCAATAGTTTTATGCAGGAATCCCATCAACTCATACATGAACAACGTAAATTATTTGCCGCAGGCAATTCAAATCAGGAAGATCCGGTAATTCCAGTCGGGAAAATACTGGCAGCAAAATCGAAATTACTTTGTTTTGATGAATTTGCTGTATCCGATATTACTGATGCAATGCTGCTTGGCCGCCTTTTCAAGGTACTATTTGATGAAGGCACGACCATTGTCGCCACTTCAAATATGCCACCTCAAGAATTATATGCTGACGGTTTGAACCGGCAATTATTTTTCCCATTTATTGACCTGATCCTTTCCAGGATGGATGTCCATGAACTGGTTTCAATCACCGATTATCGCCTGTTCAAACTGCCGGTAGGCAAACTCTATTCATATCCGCTCAACGAGCATTCGGACCGTACTATGAATCAGGTTTGGAATTTACTCACCGATGATAGTGAGCCCAGGCTTGATATTATTAACCTAAAGGGCCGAAAAATCGATGTGTCACGCACAGCCTGTGGTGTCGCTCGATTTCATTTTGACCAATTGTGCCGTGAACCGCGAGGCGCAGCAGATTTTCTTGCAATCGCAAACCGTTATAAAAGCATCATGATTGATGAAATTCCAATATTGGCTTCAGCTGATCGCAACGAAGCCAAACGCCTTATTCTTCTGATCGATGTGCTGTACGACAATCACTGCCATTTGATAGCCTCTGCAGAGGGACCTCCTGAATCACTATATCGCGCAGAAAGCGGCAGGGAGAATTTTGAATTTGCACGTACCGCCTCCCGTTTGGTGGAGATGCAGTCAAAAGAATACAATTCTTCCCATTCGATATTTTGAAATAGGTGCCCTGCAAGCTTTTGATAAATCAACAATAACTACATGTTATCTTACGTACACGTAATTTATATTCTATTAACATGTTGTATTAATTAAATAAAATTATTTACTTATTGTGAAATCATTGGAAGGACATTATACATTTTCCCACTAGTTTCCAATATCGGTTAGAAACATATTATACAGTTTACGTAAAGGGAAAATAATGGCACGCAATAAAATCGCCTTGATTGGTTCAGGCATGATCGGTGGCACCTTGGCACATTTGGCCGGACTAAAAGAATTAGGTGATATCGTAATGTTCGATATTGCCGAAGGACTACCCGAAGGTAAAGCACTGGATATTGCGCAATCTTCCCCAGTAGAAGGATTTAATTCCAAGCTCTCTGGCACTCAGAGTTATGCGGCAATTAAAGATGCTGACGTGTGCATTGTTACAGCAGGAGTTCCCAGAAAAGCCGGCATGAGCCGTGATGATTTACTTGGAATTAATCTGAATGTAATGGAGCAGGTAGGGGCGGGCATAAAAAAGTATGCCCCCAATGCGTTTGTAATTTGCATCACCAATCCATTGGACGCAATGGTCTGGGCAATGCAAAAATTCTCCGGGTTGCCCAAGAATAAAATTGTGGGCATGGCTGGGATTCTAGACTCATCAAGATTCCGCCTATTTCTTGCTGAAGAGTTTGACGTATCGGTCGAAGATGTTACCGCTTTTGTATTGGGTGGGCATGGAGACTCTATGGTTCCATTGGCGCGTTACTCAACCGTAGCAGGAATTCCGCTAACTGACCTTGTAAAAATGGGTTGGCTGACTAAACAACGCCTGGAAAAAATTATTGATCGCACTCGCAAAGGTGGAGGTGAAATCGTTTCTTTATTGAAAAACGGTTCTGCCTACTATGCTCCCGCAACCTCGGCAATCAGCATGGCGGAAAGTTATTTGCGCGACAAGAAAAGGGTTCTACCCTGTGCGGTTGCGTTAAAAGGTGAATACGGTGTTAAAGACATGTATGTTGGCGTACCGTGTATTATTGGCGCAGGCGGTGTTGAGCGAGTCATTGAAATCAATTTGAATAAAACAGAACAAAAATTATTTGACAAATCTGTCGGCGCGGTCGCCGACCTATGCGAAGCATGTGCCCAAATTGCTCCAAATCTGAAGTAGTCTTCTCAAGGATAAATGATCATGAATATTCATGAAT
>JAAENI010000404.1 GCA_024224595.1 Hyphomicrobiales bacterium | reverse complement strand
TGGGCTCAAGACCAATGGAAGGTTCATCGACCAGCAGAATCTCGGGGTTCATCACCAGGGCACGGGAAATTTCCAATAACCTTCGTTCCCCACCTGACAATACCCTTGCCGGTTGAGAACGGCGTTTCGCCAGTCTGTCATATTTTTGAAACACCCATTCGGCAGCTTCCTTGGCTTCGTTGGAACGGTCTTTCAAAAATCCGCCCATCCAAAGATTTTCTTCAACCGTCATATTAGGAAATACAGAATTATCCTGCAATATGTATGCGATACCGGCAGTTTTCAGCTTGTCTTTGGGCTTTTGATGAGTAATTTCTCTGCCGCTGACGGATATATTACCAGAAAAAATACTGGTAAATCCAAAGATCGAATGCAGCACCGTAGACTTACCGGCTCCATTTGGTCCAATTAGACACAATGACTGACCCTTGTCAGCGAACAGATTGAAATCATGCAGAATTTCCATCTGGCCATAACCAGCTTTTAGATTTTCTATGGACAGAAAAGGCTTGTCATTTGCCAATTTTATCAAAGCGGTGGCATCGGGCACACCATCCGACATTTTGGCTACTTCGCGGGTAACTGCCTCAACGGAAATTATTGTTTCAACCCCACCGCTGCCGTATCCTGATATGTTTTTTTGAGATTTTTCAAGCGTCACATTTTTGCTTACTACCGGCTCTGCAACTTTGGATTTTCCGGCAGCAGCTTTGATGGATTTTGTCACATCGGATTTGTTTGTTTTGGCTACTTCTGCTTTTTCCCCCGGGTTTACTTTTGGCGCGTTTTTTTTGACTGACTTTGCCAGGGCTTTAGCCTGTTTTACCCACTCTTCGCGCTCAATACGGCCATTGAATTTCAGATGTTCATTCACCCAGTTGCATTCGGGTTTTTTCCAGTCTGCAATCTGGTCAAAGTGGAAAATACCGAATTCGTTCAATTGTCCCTGAATTTTTGAACCAATGCCTTTAATCAAGGAAAGCTTATCCGTTCCGGTTTTTCGCGGGTTGGGTAAAGCCCGTGGTTTTTTGGTTTTTGCTGACTTTGCTTTCACGGTCTTTACCATCTAATGTGCCCCCAGATATGCATCAATGACGCGTTGGTCATTCTGGACTTCATCCGGTTTTCCCTCGGCAAGCATTTGGCCATGGGCAAGACAATAAATATGATCGGCCAAATTCATGATAACCCGCATATTATGTTCGATTACAAACAAAGTAATACCAAATTCCTCATTGGCCCGTTTCAACCGATCGATAAGCCCATTGATGAGGGTCGGATTAATACCGGCCGTGGGTTCATCAAGCATCAGCACCGTTGGCTCGTTCATCAATGCCATGGCGAACTCCAAAAGCTTTTGCTGCCCGAACGACAAATCGCCGGCTCTAAGCCAGCGTTTTTCGTAGAGGCCAACAAATTCCAGCAACCGGTCAGCGTTCTCCTGTGTCTCGCTGTCACGAGATGCAAACATATCCCAGAAACCCGTTTTGCGGTGGGGAATGGAAATCAGCATGTTTTCCACACAGTTCATCTTACCGTAAATACGCGTTTGCTGGAAAGTCCTGAGCAGACCAAGGCGCGCAATCTGCTGCACACGAAATGTCGATATTTCCTGATCTTCAAATTTGATCGAACCCGAATCTATCGGATGGTGACCAACAATTGAATTAAACAATGTCGTCTTGCCCGAACCATTGGGACCGATCAGACCGGTAATCCCTCCCTTTTTCACTTTGAGTGAAACATCCTTGTTGGCTACAACGCCTCCAAATGTCTTGGTTATGTTATCGACTACAATGGATGAATCACTCATTTTGCCGCCTCATCCATCATGTCGGACAGGCGTTGTTTAGCACCCTCCACGCGTATACCAAACCAGTGGGGATACTTTTCCATTAGCCAACCCATTATTCCCTGTTGGAAATAAACTACCGTGATGACAATCAACACACCTAATGCAACCCATTGCCACCCGAGCAGATAAGTCCAGGTTAATTCCTTGATGATATGAAACAGCACGGCACCGATAACAGGCCCCCAAAGCGTACCTTTGCCGCCAAGCAGCACCATTAAAACCATAAATATACCAAATGTCGTGGTTGGGAATGCCACTTCCAAAGGTTCAATAAAATTGTTGAAATTACCGAAAATAGCACCGGCTATTCCCAAGAAAAAGGCTGAAATGGACCAGGCTACCGTTTTGTGCTGCAAAGTGCGGATACCCATACCCTCGGCTTTTTCTTCATCATCGCGAATGGCGTTGATGGCGAGACCAAAACGAGTGGAATATAACCATTTCAGGAACGAAAATGTGGCAATGGCCAGTAAGAACATCATCGAATAAAACAGGGTTCGTGAACCAGAAGGTTCCCCCGGGAAATTGGGTAACGATAACCCGCCACCGCCACCAACCAATTCCCAGGTGGAAACCAGTTCACCAGCAACGGTGGCAATCGCAAGGGTGCCAATGGCAAAATATGGCCCGCGCAGACCAAATACGAGGCGCCCAAGAATGATAGCAAAAACAACGCTGACCAATGCGGCTACCGTAAAACCTACGGTCATACCGGTGAAATACTGGCTAAATGAAAACTCATAAATGCCACCGCCGGCCGGTGAAGTATATTCGGCCAGATCATAATACATGCTGACCTGAATCATCGCTGCGGCATACATGCCGACGCCAAAAAAGAATATATTTCCCAGTGAGTTATATCCCATTTGGCCACCCAGTATATCCCAGGTTAGTGCAAATATTACCATCAGCCAAAGCAGAGTCATCTGCCCTATATAGGCAGGAAAAATAATCGGTAGAAAAATACCCAACGCCAGAACACAGACATATAGAACAGATTTCGCGAAGCCGGTATTCATGTGTCGATCACCTGTCTTTTTCTTGAGGCGATGACCAGCTTGATCAGCAATACGATAACCAGCATGCCAACGACAATTGCCTGCTGATATTGTGTTCCAATAACAAAGGCACCGGTTTGTTCCAGGACACCCATGCCCAGACCCGCTGCAATGACGCCCGGAAGATTTCCAAGACCTGCTGCGGTCACGACAACAAATGAGCGAATTGAGAAGATTAACCCGATAAAAGGTTGGAACTCCCAAATAACCGCCACAAGTGCACCGGCTGCGCCACAAATCGCTGCGTTGAGAGAAAAGGTAAAGGCATAAACTTTTTCCGTATCAATACCCATTATTCTTGCTGCACGGGCATTTTGAGAAGTCGCCCTGATTGCCTGGCCCATCCGTGAGCGTTTCATGAACATGACAACCGCGATTGCCAACACAATGGCACACAAGAATGCGACAAGCCGCGTCGGCTGGATTGTTACGTTATTGTTAAGCATGCTGATTGATTCCATGCCAAGAGACACGGTTTGCTCATCAGAACCAAATATCAGATTCATTGATTGTTGCATGACAATGGCAACACCAAATGTTGCCAGCAGTGAAGTAAATAAATCACGTTCGATGACTTTTCTAATTACAAAGCCATAAATGCCGCCAAATACCAGGAACACAAAAAACACTGCAATAAGGATGCCAATAAAAAATGTGTCTGGAACACTCGCCAACACACTGTAATTGCCATTATCGACAATGGTCATTCCCAACAGGCCACCAATCAGGCAAAACCCGGCAAAAAACAATACTCGCCGACCAGTGGACATATTGGATGCCAGTTTATTTTCAAAATCGAACAGATACAGACCCCCACCCAATAACCACAACACCCCAAAAGCGACTGGTATTCCAAAGAACGGATGAATTCCCCAGTTAAAAAGCGACCATGCCACATAGGCACCCAGAATGACAAAATCACCCTGAGCCAGGTTTTTGACGTTCATCACCCCCCAGACCAGTGCCAGTCCATAGGCGATTAACGCAAAAACCGCACCAATCAATAGCCCGTTTACAACCATATCCAGCGCCAAAGCTGGCGCTCCGATCAATATATCGATGTTTGTTAGAATATTGTCCAACATCAGGCTTGCCCGCAGCCTCCCAAATTAGATTCAAACAAACCAAGTATGCATATCCAAATCAGGACTTGCAGTGAGTTCGTCAATCTCTAAATAGTTTATAAGAAGGGTGTGCAGGACCCAATCCTGCACACCTTAAATCATGGCAACACCTATTTACGAGGCCATTCAAGTTCATGGGAAGCGAAATCAACTGGTGCTACCACGTTGTATTTACCGCCCTGAATTTGACGTAACACCATTGGTTTCGCAATGTTGTTACCTGCATCACTGAATTTCACCTTGCCGTAAAACGTTGTCAGATCAGTGGTTGCCAATGCGTCGCGCAGTTTGTCTTTGTCCAAAGAACCGGAGCGCTCGAATGCATCCTTGAACACATAAACCGCAGCAGCGGCCTGGGCCAGCTGATAGGGAACCGATTTCTTGGCATAGGCTGGAACGGTTTTCTTGATTTCCGTATTGAACTCTGAAGCAGAACCAAAGATTGGATCTTTGTATGTCAGGGTTTCAGCCCATTGGGTTGCGCAAAGGTATCCGTCAGCGGTTGGACCATATTTACCCACCAGATCAGCAGACTCGCAATGGGTCATGGCGACCATTGGAATAGAGAGTTTCATCTCTGCGATTTGACGTGTAGCAGTACCCGCACCTTTTGAATGGCCTGAAACAACCAGTAAATCAGGCTTCAAGGCTTTAATTTTGGTCATTGTTGGGGTCATATCAGTCAGATTGCGAGGCAACTTGTCATCAATGACAACAGTCAAACCATGCTTCTTGATATCGTCCATTACACCGGCGCGTACATCCAGGGAAAACGGGTCGTTTTCAAATGCCAAAGCAACTTTCACATCAGCGGGTGCTTTACCATTTTCTTTAGCCACACGTGCAGCGAGCGCCACGGCGGAAGCCAGATATTGCTCAGATGTGGAAAGCACCGCGAACAGATATTTGTAGCCTTTGTTGAACAAAGAGCGCGATGCGCCTTCCGCCTCAACCATAGGTATTTTATATTTTTCAGTAACCGGTGCTATCGCTCTGGTCAGTCCGGAAGAATAAGGCCCGAGCATATACTGGACACCATCCTGATTGATCAAACGCTCGGCAAGTTGCCCACCACGCGCCGGTGTTGATTCATCATCATAGTATTTTACTTCAAACATGTAAGTTTTGTCGCCAATCTTTACACCACCTGCAGCATTGATTTTGGCGATAGCAAAATCATAACCTGTCTTGGCGTGATGACCGGCAGTTGCATATTTACCAGTCAGCGAAATAGCTGAACCGAGCAGAATCTTCCCGGCGGTAGGTGACGCACCATAGGCAGTGCAGGATGTTGCAATCAGTGCGCTCGTCAGCGTAGCGGCGGCAATTGTTTTACGATAATGGAACATAAATTTCCTCCCTGAAACTTTGAATTACCAATTTTTTTTTGCTCGTGCCGAAATTAAGCAATCCTGACGGTCAAAATCAAGTTTATAATAGAAAATACCAGAGCAATAATATTTTGGGTATGATCAATTTCCATAAATTTATGTTTGATGATCGAATGCATCAGAGTACATTTTCAAAGGCTGCGCAAAGATACCAGGCGTGGTAATTGACAAATACGCCTTTTAAACCGGCGGTATTATTTAAACTATATGATTATTGGATCTGACTACTTCATGACCGCAGAACCGGACTTAAAGCAAAAATCAAGTAGTATTCGTATAGGTGGTGCCTGTGGATACTGGGGCGATGCGTCAATCGCTACCCGGCAATTGCTGAGCGAAGGTAATCTTGATTTCATCGTCTATGATTATCTGGCGGAAATCACCATGTCGATTATGGCACGGGCGATATCGAAAGATTGGCAATCTGGCTACGCATCTGATTTTATTTCCCTGGCGATACAACCCAATCTGGAAGAGATTGCCAGGCAGGGCGTCAAAATTATCTCGAATGCCGGCGGTATCAATCCTCTTTCCTGCAGTCGTGCTGTTGATAAATTGATCGGGGAAACGGGATATGGCCTGAAAGTTGCCTGTGTCACAGGAGATAACCTACTTGATCGTTCGAATGAATTATCACAGCTGGGAATCCGCGGGATGTTTGAGGACGACGATTTCCCTGATCCAAAAGCAATCGGCAGTATCAACGTTTACACCGGCGCGTTTGCCATTGCGCGGGCGCTGAAAAAAGGGGCTGATATCGTCATTGTTGGTCGTTGCGTCGATTCAGCGGTTACGCTTGGTGCCTGCATCTACAGTTTCGGTTGGACACGTGAAATGCTTGATCAACTGGCTTTGGGTAGTTTAGCCGGGCATATCATCGAATGTGGCACTCAGGCTACTGGTGGAAATTTTACTGACTGGCGCCTTGTCGCTGACAATATGGATAATCTGGGCTATCCGATTGTTGAAGTTGACAGAGCGGGCGGCTTCGTCGTCACGAAACCTGAACGTAGTGAAGGACTGGTTTCAATTGGCACTGTTGGTGAACAAATTGTCTATGAGATCGATGACCCACAAAACTATCTTTTACCTGATGTTTGCTGTGATTTTTCCAATGTGAAGTTGAACCAGATCGCCGACAACAAAATCGCTGTGAGCGGCGCAAAAGGATTCCCAGCACCGACGGATCTCAAAACAGTCATTACCTGGCATGATGGTTTTCGCGGTGGGCAATATCTGACATTTTACGGATTTGATGCTGCAGACAAGGCAGATAAATTTGCTCGCGCAGCAATAGGTCGTGCAGAAAGGATATTGGATGAACATAATTTACCACCATACACTTCAACCAGTATTGAAATACTTGGAAATGAAAGCCAATACGGCAAGCAAGCAATAGTTGAAAATGTGCGGGAAGTCTGTATCAAGATTGCCGCTCGCCATCAAACATCAACTGGAATTGCAATTCTGTCTCGCGAAATCACCGGATTGGCATTGAGTGGGCCGCCTGGGTTGAGCGGGTTTGCCGGAACCCGTCCCCGCCCCTCCCCGGTTATGAAATTATTCAGTTGCCTGCTCCCTCGAGATGTTGCGCCGCTAACTATCCATTTTGACACGCAGCAGGAAATCGTCGCTCAAACCATTGAAAACAGCAAAAGTGGATATAAGCGCGAAAAACCAGAATTTCCGCAAGATTGGGTAACTGAAAAATCGGAATTCAGCGGCGACACCACAAGAGTAGAGCTGATCAAACTTGCATGGGCACGCAGTGGTGACAAAGGGAATAAAGCCAATATTGGAATTATTGCCCGCGATAAGAAATATCTGCCCTTCATCTGGCAACAGCTGGATGAACAGGCCATGGCGCTGTGGTTTGACCATTTCCTCGAAGGCGAAGTGAAACGATATTATATGCCCGGACTGGGGGCAATCAATTATGTGCTCGACAGGGTTCTTGATGGTGGCGGTACCGCCAGTTTGCGCAATGATCCACAAGCCAAAGGGTATGCACAGTTGGCATTGGCGATAGAGATAGAAATACCTGTTGAGATGGCAGCCGGGCTTTTGTAAGGTTTGAAAAATTCAGCGCTGGATATAGAAACCGGATGCAGGCAATCTATCAGTGTCAGTTCGAGAACACACATAAGGGTTAAAAATATTTTATGAATAAAAAAATTGATGCCGGTCGCGCCAAAGTGTTGGAAAAACTGGTGAAAGTATCGCTGGCAGGCAGCGCGTTGCCAACCATTACTGACAAATATTTTAGTCATACCAGTCGCATTGTATCATCAAACGGTGACAGTCAGGTAACCTATGCCATATTCATGCGACAAAGGGTCATTGCCGCACTGGAGCCGGCAATCAGACTTGTCCATGCTCTGGTTCCGGAAGCAAGAATAGAGCGGTTTTTTGAGGAGGGTGACAAGGTTCCCGCTGAAAGCAAAATGCTTGAAGTCACAGGTCCAATGTCAAAACTCTCGGAAGTCGAGACATTGATGCTGCAAAAAGTCGGGTTTCCCTGCATCTGTGCCCGCAATGCTCACGATATGTGCCGAGCTGTGGCAAAAGCAAGTTTTATGGATATGCATGCACGCCATGGTTCAGGCATGGAAATGAATATGCTTGCCTCCTATGGCGCTGCTGTTGGATCAGATTCTGCGCGGGCAAATGATGAAAATGTCAAAGGGTTTGTCGGTTCCTCACAGGATCTGACAGCGCCTTTGTTCGGTGCTGACAATGGCATTGGCACGATGCCCCATTCACTTGTTGGTTACACAAAGGGAGATGTTCTTGAGGCGACAAAACTGTTTGTGAGCGAAATACCGGATGCCAGTACGATCATTTCCCTGGTTGATTACAATGGTCACGAAACCAGTGACGCAATCCGTTGTGCCGACTGGTTTTATCGAGAAGCCAAACTGGACGAACAGGGTAAAACTTTCGGTGTCCGTCTTGATACCCATGGAGGCCGGTTTTCTGAAGGTTTGACTTTTGAAAAATCTGTCGATATTGCTGGCGAATTCCTTGGTGTGGAAGGGGAATATAACATCGTTGAACGCATCTTGGGGCCAGGTGCGGTTAATCTTGATTCTGGAAACCAGTTGGTCGACCAGGTCAGACGGATCATGTTTGGGGCCGGTGTATCTGCAGCTTCAATAATTGATATGCGCGCAACACTCGATAAAGCCGGCTACAATAAAGCACTGATAGTAGCATCTTCGGGATTTAATCCGCAAAAATGTCATGTGATGGGGGCCGTTAATGTACCCGTCGATATGATCGGTACTGGCAGTTTCCTCCCCTCAACTTTGGCTGAAACCTATGCAACAGCTGATATTATTTCCTACGACGGACACAAAAGGGTAAAACTGGGCCGGGAGTTTCTGATCGATTGACGGTATTTAACACCACTCTTGATACAAATAGCGATACATTTGCGACCAATCGGGCAGACATGCTTGCTCTGGTTAAGAAATTGCGTCAGCTGGAGCAAAGAAGTGCAGCAAAATCCGAGCAACGGCGAGAGCGATTTGAACAAAGGGGACAATTAACGCCTCGTGAGCGCCTGTCCCGGTTGATTGACCCGGGCATGCCCTATGTCAGCCTCTACAATCTGGCAAGTTATCTGGTCGATGATAAAGATCCGCACACATCTGTCCCCGGTGCCAATATGATTACCGGCATCGGATTTGTAAGCGGTGTTCGCTGTCTGGTGTTTGTTGATGACAGCGGTATTTCTGCTGGAGCTGCCACAGGTAAATCCGTCGAAAAAGCACTTGGATGTTTGAAAATCGCCCTCAAACACAAACTGCCGTTTATCCATTTAGTCGAAAGCGCCGGTGCTAATCTGATGGAATATACCGTTGAAATGTGGGCCAATGGCGGCGGGATGTTCAATGGCCTTGCCAAATTAAGTGCGGCTGGCATTCCGACAATAACTGTTCTTCATGGTCCTTCGACTGCCGGGGGTGCTTATCAGCCGGGACTAAGTGATTATGTAATTGGCGTTAGAAAAAACGGCATGGCTGCGCTGGCCGGTGCGGCTCTGGTGCGCTCAGCGACAGGTGAAATCGCCAGTGATGAGGATTTGGGTGGTGCCCAGATGCATTCAAAAATTACCGGCCTGGTTGAATATCTTGCCGAAAACGATGGGCACGGCATCGATATTGCCCGGGACGTTTTAGGGCGATTGGCATGGAATAACAATTGCTCTTATAGCGGCTTGGGGGATTTTTACGGGCCAGTGTATGAAGAAAATGAATTGGCCGGTCTGATACCTGTTGATTATCGTCAATCTTATGAAGCACGTGAGCTTGTTGCGCGTCTGGTTGATGGTTCTGATTTTTCTGATTTCAAGCCGTCTTATGGCGCTTCGATACTGTGTTGTCAGGCTTCTGTTCATGGACATGCCTGTGGCATTATTGGCAATAATGGCCCTATAGACCCGAACGGTGCAACAAAAGCGGCACAATTCATGCAGCTTTGTGATTCTGCCAATTTGCCTTTGATATTCCTGCATAATGCGACCGGTTATATGGTGGGCACGGATTATGAACAGGCGGGCATGATCAAACACGGGGCTAAAATGATACAGGCTGTATCCAATGTTCAGGTGCCCAAGATTGCATTTTATGTTGGTGCGAGTTTTGGCGCTGCCAATTATGGCATGTGCGGTTATGCCTATGATCCTGATTTCCTGTTTTCCTGGCCCAATGCAAAAACCGGCGTGATGGGCGGCGAACAGGCGGCACTGACCATGGAATTTGTCATGAAAAATGCTGCAAAGCGACGTGGCCAGGAACTGGACGAAGGGCAACTTGCAGCGCAACGTTTAAAAATTCAACGCCATTTTGACGATCAGTGCGATGCATTTTATACTTCCGGCCATATGCTTGACCACGGCGTCATTGACCCGCGCGACACCCGCAAGATAATCGGTTTCACACTCGATACCTGCCGTGAGGCGGAAAAGCGAACGCTGCATGCCAATTCCTTTGGCGTGGCGCGGATGTGATATGACTGATTGTGTCAAACACCCGCAACGCATATTGGTGGCAAATCGCGGTGAAATTGCCGTGCGTATTATCAAGTCTATCCACCGGCTGGGGATGCAGGCGATCGCGGTATATTCCCAATTTGATAAAAATGCACAACATGTGAAACTGGCGGATGAAGCAATATTTATTGGCGAGGGTCCGGCGGTCAGTTCTTATTTGGCGATTGAAAATATCATTGATGCTGCAAAAAGTTCCAAAGCAGATGCCATCCATCCCGGTTATGGATTTTTGTCAGAAAATTCTGACTTCGCACTCGCCTGTAAAGAGGCAGATATTGTCTTTGTTGGTCCAACGATTGAGGCTATGGAAATCATGGGCGACAAGGCGTCGGCTAAAAGGCAGATGCTTGAATGCGACATTGCCTGTATTGATGGTTATCAGGATGAAGATCAAAGTGATGAGGCTTTTGAGCGCGCCGCCAATAACACAGGTTATCCTCTGATGATCAAGGCTGCCAATGGCGGTGGTGGCAGGGGTATGCGGCTGGTTGAGCAACCAGAGCAGCTATTCGAAGCGTTAAGCGAGGCACGAGGCGAGGCGTTAGGCAGTTTTGGCAGCGACAGGCTGATAATGGAAAAGGCTGTTGCCAATGCCCGTCATATTGAATTTCAGATTCTGGGTGATCAATTTGGGAATCTGGTCCACTTGGGAGAGCGCGATTGCTCACTTCAGCGTCGCCATCAAAAAGTGATTGAAGAAGCCCCCTCGCCTGCGCTCAATGCGGCATTACGCCAAAAAATGGGTGAGGCAGCTGTTAGAGCCGCCAAATCTGTGTCGTATCACGGTGCGGGGACGATAGAATTTCTACTTGATGAAAATAACAAATTCTTCTTTCTGGAGATGAATACCCGTTTGCAGGTTGAACACCCGGCAACCGAAATGGTCACGGGTCTCGATCTGGTGGAATGGCAAATTCGAATTGCCGCAGGTGAGCGATTAGGCCTCAAGCAATCGGACATAAAAATAACCGGCCACGCTATCGAAGCGAGAATTTATGCCGAAGACCCAGCCAAAAAATTTATGCCAACAACCGGCAAGGTACATTACTGGCGCGAACCTGAGGGAGGTGGTGTGCGGGTTGATAGTGGCATCGTGTCGGGAGATCACATTGGGCCTCATTATGATGCGATGCTGGCCAAGGTGATTGTTCACAATAAAGATGGAAATGACGCCCAGACCAATAGAAATCGTGCCCGCCGGGGATTGATCGCAGCACTAAACAACACCGTGTTGCTTGGCCCTCAACATAACAAACAATTCCTGCTTGAACTTCTTGGCAGCGATGATTTTGCAGATGGTGAGACAAACATCAATACGATTGATGCGAGTGCCGACTTTTCAAGCCCTCCAACCTCAATCGAAATTGCATGTATTGCAGCAGTGCTGGACTTCGTCGAAAAACGGGAATTGTCACTGGCCCGCTCAGTTCATGTACCAGATGCATTGCTCGACTGGAGCAGCTCACCCTTGCCGCCAGCAATGTTCAAATTCGAGAATAATGACAGTCGTTTTGAGATCGCGATACGGGCAAAAGGCGATCACCAATATCTGGCAGAATGCGGTGATCGCCAAATGCAGATCACATTATCGGGCAATCAGGCAACCATTGAAGGCAGAAATTTTGTCGCTGATCAGTTTATGCGCGAGGGGAATAGTGTTTATCTTTCCAGCGGTGGTGGTGATTACAAGTTTGTCGATATAAGCAAATCCGAAAGCCAAATCTCCAACCAAACCGGGGATGGCACCATCCTGTCACCGATGCACGGAATATTGGTTGAAGTATCTGCTCATCCGGGATTGGCAGTTGATGTGCACACAAAACTGGCTGTGCTTGAAGCGATGAAAATGCGCCATGAGATACTGGCAGGCGTAAAGGGGGTTGTCAGGGCAATATTGAAACCACCAGGCACCCAGGTATCGGCTGATGATGTGTTGTTTGAAATTGAACTGGAGGCAAAAAAAGATGCAACAAGCGTTTGATTTTCTGAATGAATCACATTCTCTCAACGCCATAGTCGATTCACTGGATAACGATGGGGCGGCGACACATACACAATTTCAAAACTGGGCAATCGAGGATATAATTGGCCATCTTCACATGTTCAACCATGCAGCCGAACTGGCTCTGGAAGACAGGCAGAATTTCAGTTTGTTTTTTGATCCGATAGCCAGTGATCTCAACCAGGGTAAATCATTGCTTGATGTACAAAAGGCCTGGTTGAAGGACACTGACTGGCCGCAACTGCTTGAAACATGGCAGACCGGATATACAAAACTGGCAGAATCCTTTGGCAATGCAGACCCCAAACATCGGCTGGCATGGGCAGGACCAGATATGAGTGTGCGCTCATCTGTCACCGCCAGGCAGATGGAAACCTGGGCCCATGGTCAGGCGGTATTTGATATTCTGGGTAAATGCAGAGACGATAAAGACCGGATCAAAAACATTGTTCATCTGGGCGTTAATACCCACGGATGGACGTTCTTAAATCGTAAACTGGTTGTTCCTGATCCCGCACCCTTTGTTTCGCTCATTGCCCCTTCGGGTGCTGTCTGGGAATGGAATGACCGCCAGAGCGACAACGTTGTCAGTGGTTCCGCAGTGGGCTTCTGCCAGATTGTCACGCAGACGCGGAATGTTAAGGATACGGATATCCAGACCACGGGGGAGAATGCTGAGAAATGGATGGCAATGGCGCAGTGTTTTGCCGGGCAACCTGTGGATGGGCCGGGTGAAGGGGAACGATGTTGTCAGGGGTGAGAATGGGTTGCGGTACGGACCATAAAGCGTCTTGGCTTGACCAAAATGATTTGGCAATAATTGCGGTTACCGTCACCTAGAGGGAGCATTCGTTTAATGGTAATCGCAATACTTGCAGTCCAATCAGGGTTATACCTGCTTTTTGTATATGGGCTGATGTATCTTACAAGTCGATTTTTACACCGAAATGTGGCGATAGCTGTTGGTGTGTCTGCAACGCTCTTTGTCCTCTATCTGATCATTGACCAAGCAACTGCTTGTAATGCCGAACCAGAATACATCCCTCCTGCTCCGGGCGAAGAAGGTGTAGGCACGATGATCTTTGCCTGCGACAGCATCGGAGGTGCGATTGCCTATTCTTTCATTTATATGATTGGGCCAATAACCGTGGCCTTATGCCCAGCCTTAGTGTGGAGATTTTGGCTAAAAACTAGCTCAGGCTAAGACACGTGTAACCCAAACAACTATTACCATCAGGTGGTAAAAGTTGTTAATGGCTAATGCGTGTTTTCTTCCCGTAAGTAAGCATCGCACAGAACCCATGACATCATTATTACGGCCAGAGCCAGTATGATATTGCTGACCAAGAAATACGGCAATGCAGAGATATTCAGTGACCAATTCACTGAATTCATAGGGGTTGGAAACCATATAGCACCCAGAACCGATAAGGCCAGTGAGATCATGTAAAGAACGCTAGGCCCGATCAAAATGAGTTTGACCAAACGCCAGTATTGGCGTTTTCCTCGTCTGACGGCCAATAATACACCTGTATTAAGTTGTATGACGAATGCAGGCAGCATCGTTCCGACCAACGGAACTACAAGCAATGTCGTGACCAACAAAGTTATGATTCCCGGAGGCAGGGAAGCTAGGATGGCTACTTCGAGGCTGATGGAAGCGGGTTTGTTGAGCATCATGAGGGTCATTACCACTGTCATTGGCAGTGTAACTATCAAACTGAGTGCTCCCGCCCGCAACCAAAAACCTTTCATGTGTTTTGTTTTACCTTGTTCATTTGGAAGAAGTATTTCAACGTGGACCAGATAGGATAAACTTGCCCATATTACTATGGTCACAACAAATGTTGCAGTTGTAGTTAAGAACTTGATATCCACAACGTTAATTGTAGTGGCCAGAAAAACGGAAGGTAAAATAGATTTATGTAACTTTAAAAAAAGTGAAAGCGAGTTGCGATACATATCCAAGCCAATGTCCCTCAGATTACGATAATGGTATGAACGCCCCGTCCTGCTTCTAAGTGAGCCACAAAGGAAGCGTTACCCACGATTCTATTAACAGGAACGGCCCATGACTAATACCATTAACACTATAGGGTTAGACCCACTGACCGGCAGTTGATTGCAAAGCAATCAATGAGAGGTTGGCAAAGACTGTTTTGCAGGTTGGAGCGTACTGGAAAAAGTGGAGCCGTCCTGTGAGTTTTAATAAAGCAACAGGAGATATCCATGAGTACAAAGAAATCAGTAAGAGTCTGTTCAAGAATACACAACAGGTTTGTCGGAGAGAGAGATAATATTTGGCGAATTATGAAGGAAGTTTTCCTCTGGGACTATACCCTTCATTTGCTTTAATGACACCGTAAATGTATTTCAGAGCAGGTAAATACTTGTTTTTGGGAGGCAAGATGCCCACCGCAGCAGCAATGTCAGATGCAAAATGATTGCAATTGTACGCAAATAACGCATAGGCGGGGATGTTGGCTTGTGCCTGTTGGATACGCCGTAGCAATTGTTCATATTGTCGGGCTGTCAAAGAAATACGGTATGCGGCGACAGGTTTTAGTTTACAATCATCAAAGACGGGTTTTAGTATTCCGGGCATAGGCAGGACTGCAGCAATTGCGGCTCCACTGTAACCACCTACAGGTGACAGCATAATCAAACGTTCTTCAACAGGCTGACCTGATGGTGACAGGCGACCATAGGCTATATAGGTGTGCCCGACCGGCAGGTGTGGTGTTTGTCGCAGTCGCATTTCCATATAAAAGGGATGACCAGCGGTTATTCTGCTGGAATCGAGTCTATCGGGAGGTGTTGCCCATCCGCCTTTGCAGGTCTCATGATTCATTTGCGCATCAAGGATATTCACTCTCGCGCGTGCCTGAAGTCGAAGACCCGATTGGCCAAAGGCGGGAACAGTGCGCCGGTGGGTTTTTCGACTATTTTTCGTTTGTATCGTCGACCGGCTTCGTCTCGCCGATTTGGCAAGTGGAACCTGATATCCTCTCGCCCGGTTATTGCGGGCTTGCTGACGTTGAAGGGCGGGAGAGGCGTGAACCGGCAATACCCAGGAAGCTGTCAAATCCGGTGATAATATAATTGGCGGCGGGGTACCATAACGTGACTCGGCACTGGCAGCACCCAACATCAGGAAAACACTTATTGCTGAAAATATAATGATTTTATGAAGGTTGTTTTTAATCATGACGTACTCGCTACTTTCTTCAACGCACATAACTTATTCGACCACACAGGTTACGAATTATTATCCATGCTGATGATGCAGCTAATGCCACGCTAAAGTGTAAACATATCGAATTTGATTCAAATTTAATTGAATTATGGAAAACAAATGGTTATCAAAGATGGTGAACAACCAATCAATATGAACCGCCGCGGGTTTACCGGAGAGTAAAACTCTCGTATGCGAGATTTCCCGAGCTTTTGAAAAGTGATTTTTGCTCTCATAAAATCTCCAAAGCGCGTTATTTTCGATTACGGAGATTACGGGGACAGTAACCAAACTATCATTACCCCCTGCCCTTTGGGCCTCGTTTCTTTGGTTTAAGCACCCTGTCATATTTTGCTTCCAACCCGTCAACAAAATCAGCAGAACCGATCGGCCTGCCCGTTTGCTCATTGGCGCGTAATGTGTCGAAATCTTCTTCATCAAAACTGCTGTTCAGATACTTGGCGAATTCACCGACCCGATCTTTTGCTGGCCTGGTATTTGTTAATCCATCATCAGTACCCAAATGAGCATGGATGCTGGACCATTGCCAATCGGTGGCACGTTCAACCAAACCAGCGCGAACCGGATTTAGTACAACATAAGCAAATGCGTGATACACATGGGCCTCATCCATAACAACCGATCCATACCTCCCCTGCCACAAGTGGCCTGTCCATTTGTGACGCTGGTTAATGCGGGAGGCATATTTGCGATGTGCATTGGCAACGGTTTTGCGCAAACCATCCTCGTCCCTTGGCTGAACAATCAAATGGACATGATTGGGCATTAAACACCAGGCCCAGATATCCGCGCCGGATACTGCAACTGCGTCACGAAGAAAATCCAGATAGGCAAGATAATCGCTGTCATCAAAAAACACCGGCTCACCGCGGTTTCCACGCTGGGTAACGAGATGGGGGAGAGCAGGAACAACAAGACGGGCGATACGGGCCATAGTGGGACAAGTAACGGGGTTTGAGGGGTTAGTCAATAGTTTCGGTTACTGTCACCGGAACTAAAAAACCGGTAACCCGGGATATCTCGTAAAACGATGGCCGCGTATTGAAGGAACCACGGCGGGAGTTGCGGCAATGGTATAGCAAGGCGCCTTGCCTATCTCGGTACTATCTGAAAACAGGATTGCGCAAAACGCGTCCCAATTTCCTCAGATAATGATTCTGAGTGCCAAATACGGAACCAGGTTAAAGACAATTATTGCGATTTTGTAATAGGCCAGATACTTGAAATAGATTGTTTGCAAGTCTGATTTGTCGATTCCAAACATCCTTGAATGGATGGTCGCAATGCTATTTCGCATTGCCATCAAGGCGATCGAGGCAAATATCAAAAATGCAGAATTTAGTAGAGTGCACCAGGCTAAAAACGAAGTAAGCTGTTCAATAGACATATTGTTTTCCTGTTTGTGACATTACCCGCATTTTCACAGGCTTTGATCATGAGGTGTATAATGGGAATGACGGCGACACCGAAATTATTGACTGACCTCTTCAGTCCATTTACTTTCCCCTATGGTTCGCGTCGTTGTTCCTGACTTACCGCATCACGCTACATAGCAAGGAAATCGTCATGAGATAAGTATTATTCGATAATTTCGGTTGCTCATGTGTTGGAATAACAGTGACGAATAACGTTGACTGTAACCGAACTATCAATATGGGCCACAGGTATAACCAGACTAAACAGTTAGCAAATAGTTTCGGTTCCTGTCATCCGTAATTACTGTAATTGAAATTCCTGATATTGATCTTCGTAATTCTGGCAACTGATCACAGAACGTAAGGGTTGCCAAATGTATTGAAGTCTGAATCAATAAGGAAATCGCATTTGTGATTCTCTTATCAAAATCAAATCGCCAATTACCATCATGTTCTGCGTTTTATTTGCTTGTTTTTTACAGGAGCACTCACTTGAAAATGAACACAGAAAAGAGCCATCTAACAAACTGCAAACAAATTCAACGGATGGTCTTCCTTTTGATCGCAAGAGGATTTTCCAAGCAATATATCTATGAACAATTAGTTAATGCATATTATGTGGATCTTGATTTGCTGAACGATGCACTATATCCATCCGCCCCAGCTATTCCCGGCAAACTTTTGGGTAAGTTCCCTTCTTGTTAATAGACACAGAAACTAAATGGCCTGTATACGTCTGTGGTGTTACGTTGACAGTAACCCATACAACCGAACCATAACGCCACATACCGCTCATGCCACAAGTGGCCTGTCCATTGATGGCGCTGGTTAATGCGCGAGGCATATTTGCGGTGAGCATTGGCGACAGTTTTGCGCAAACCATCCTCGTCCCCTGGCTGAACAATCAAATGGACATGATTAGGCATTAAACACCAGGCCCAGATAACCGCGCCGGATACTGCAACTGCATCACGAAGAAAATCCAGACAGGCAAGATAATCGCTGTCATCAAAAAACACCGGCTCACCGCGGTTTCCACGCTGGGTAACGAGATGGGGAAGATCAGGAACAACAAGACGGGCGATACGGGCCATAGTGGGACAAGTAACGGGGTTTGAGGGGTTAGTCAATAGTTTCGGTTACTGTCACCGTAATGATAATGACACCGAAATGCAATTGCACCCAGGGAATACAGTTAATGGCTATTTGCTCTCAATGAAATTGTGGGTAACACTCGTATGGATTATATGCCTTAGTCCCGGTCTTTCTTAGGCCGTTTAGCGGCACTGCCAAAGGCAACACCGCGCCGGTCCGTTCCCT
>JAAENI010000403.1 GCA_024224595.1 Hyphomicrobiales bacterium | reverse complement strand
GTCGCTGAACAGCAGATAGTTTCCTTTACATCGGTGTACTTGTCTATTTTTTCTATTCAATCATAGAATACCTGCTTAATAAAATGGACGTATTTTCAAAGAGAAAAGACCAGTCTGGTAAGTCGATAGGACAACAGGCTGAATAATTTTAGAAGAAAAAATGTTCGGTGCGCAAATCTGCTGATGGGTAGCGAACGGTAGTGTGTTCACACATCAATCATTGAAACAGAATCTCCTAGTCTGTTTCAGATTTACGCCCTTTCCCGCCCGATTTGACCGTTTCTCGATCAAATTCTTCAATCTCGTCTCCAAGCTCTTGAGATAACCTTCGGGTAGCTTCCTGCATGTCCAGAGCCATTTCCGCTACCTTACTTTCGGGCGTATCGTTGGGTTCGGGCATGCCAGCAGCGACCATGTAGGCATCACCAATGGTTTTGATTTTTTCAAGACCGTGTTTCTCAGCAAGCCTGTCGAACTCACTAAATATTCGATTCAAAAAGTTCACGATTTTTTCCGCGCTCATGCGTTGAGACCGGGGTGTAAAACCCACTATGTCAGCAAACAAGATAGCGATTTGCGGCAAGCTGTCTGCAATTATCTTACCTGGGTTGTCTTTAAGTCTCGCGGCTATTTGCTCCGGTAACAATGTCGATAAAAGAGCTTCGGAACGAGCGTGTTCAACCTGGAGAGCTGTTTCAGCCCGTTCGGCAACCAAAAAGGCATAGGCAACCACCGCAAATGAAATGATGATGAAGAGGCTTACGATGAGGTACCGAAGCGCAACAACCACTTCTGTTGGTCGACTTTCAATAACTGGACCGATGTAAGGTATCATTTCTTCTGCCCAGACAAACACACCGATCAACACAAAAACCAGCAGTCCATTCGTGATTTTGGGCTTGGTCCCAAAAATTAATGGAATGAGCGTAGCGAGACCTATGATTGCAAATGAAGTGCCCGGAGCGCGTCCATGGGTGTAAAGCTGAAAGATGGCAGCAAGGAACAAAACGGCAAACAAATAAGTGGCTGCGGCATATTCCCAAAGTTTGTTGAAA
Source organism: Hyphomicrobiales bacterium (assembly GCA_024224595.1). Taxonomy (GTDB): domain Bacteria; phylum Pseudomonadota; class Alphaproteobacteria; order Rhizobiales; family Rhizobiaceae; genus JAAEMP01. The sequence continues at coordinate 1,329 of JAAENI010000403.1, read as the reverse complement.
AGCGGAGTTGGCGCAATGATTGCGAACGCAGCGAGCAACCCCAAATTACCAATGGTGAATGGTGTTTGGCCATTGAACACCAAGACCAATGAAATAGTAAGTATCATGCCGGCAAACAGTGCCATCAAGATAAGCGTTAATGAGTTAACAGTTCTCATTCGACGGGCGGTCACCGAATCATGGCCTTCGGTGCCAAACGCGATAGCGCGGCTAATGAACTGTGACACCTTCATTTCCGTAGTCCCTGGCGGATTTGTCAACTTCCAAACCAACGATACTAGACCGTTTCTTGTTTACACGGAAGCATTTGACCGTTTATTCACGCTTTCTGGACAGCGTTATGCTTTTCTTGTGGTCAACCAGACCACGGCGAAAATCATGCCTTGCCAGTAAACGTGAATAAACGGTCAAATGATTCCGTGTAAACAAGAAGCGGTCTAAACCAGTTATACCAGAGCGCGTCACAGGTGACTCATGGCATTTGGATTTTATTTTTTTCAGAATTGTGATTCTCTTTCGCTTGTTGGAACTGAATCGGAGAGAATGATGGCAGCAGCAATAAGAATGCGAGATGATCATAGTGCGCAAAAGCTTCGAGGCCTGGCCAGGACATGCAAGAATGGTGCGCAGGCCCGTCGCCTGATGTCGCTGGCAGCGGTTACAGAAGGTAAATCACATCTTGAAGCGGCAAGCATCGGATTGATGGATCGCCAGACCTTGAGAGACTGGGTTATCCGCTTCAACGATGAGGGTGCGAAGGGACTGATCAATCACAAGTCGACGGGGCGTAAGCCAAAACTGCCAAATGAGCAGAAAAAGCAACTTGCAGGGCTTGTCGAAGAAGGTCCTGGCGATCATGTTCCCGGCCTGATCCGCTGGCGGTGTGTTGATCTGGCAGCGCTGGTCAAAGAGCGCTTTAGAGTCTGTTCAAGAATACACAACAGGGTTTGACGAGTTGTTGCCGTGGAATCATCTTACTGGTGAGTGAGCAGGACGCTTACAATGACCATGCGGGCGCTTACCTCACGGAATTTCTGCCGGTTTATGAATTGGTTAAATAATTACACATAGCATGTGTGGTTGATGAGGTTTGGGATTTTGGGTAATGGAATCCGGTGATGGCTGATAGAGCCAAGCCGGGTAAAACTGTCTTCGAATGCTATCTCATGTGTTTTATAATCGTTGGTCAGGTAGGCATAACAATGGCATTAAGTTCACAAATCGACAACTCGGCAATCGCTAAAAATGGAATACCCAAAATTTTTGGCTCCTCTCTTTTGCTGACGATAATATTTGGATTGCTGGTATCAGCAACAATTATCGGCGTAT
>JAAENI010000402.1 GCA_024224595.1 Hyphomicrobiales bacterium | reverse complement strand
TGATCGCAATATCGAGGCCCTTTAATAATCCCATTCTCTGGCGAAGGGACGTTTCAAATTCGATTTCGCCATTCATTGCCCTTTTAGTGATCATTGCCACCAGTTCCAGCGTACCTGCCATATCTGCCAATTCATCGATACACTCCTGTTCAATCATGGTCGAATCCATGTCAGCAATCAGCGCTTTTTTCCGACGGGTTTGAGAGCGATGGATAACAATGTCGATGGGTAGATTATTTAGTTCAAACCGAATTTGTTTTTCCGGTTCGCCTGACTGAAAAGCGGCGGGGTCTTCAAGTGGAATGTCACAGGCGACATTCTCACCAAGCCAGATTATATTACTGGACCCAAGAACATCACGGATTTTTGCCGCAACATCACTCGATAATACCGGATTATTGGGATTGGCGATGAGAGTGACCAGGTCCGGTTCTAAGAGACTGTTAAACGGGTCACGGTCATCGGTATGGGTTGATTGCGCATGCATAACTATTTAACCAAAGGACTGGGATGAAACTTTTTGATGTCACTCGATATGATGCCACCTGAATATATTTTGATAGCCGGACCAACCGCCAGCGGCAAGAGTGCTTATGCGATTAACCTTGCGAGACAGTACAATGGTGTCATTATCAACACAGATTCAATGCAGGTTTATCAGCAATTGCGGATTGTTACAGCGCGTCCAGATGAGCAGGAATTAATGCAATGCCCTCATTTGCTATACGGGCACAGAGATGGTCGCCAACCCTATTCCGTTGCTTTGTGGCTTGGTGAAGC
>JAAENI010000401.1 GCA_024224595.1 Hyphomicrobiales bacterium | reverse complement strand
CGTCAGGGTCCTGCATATCCTTTTATTTGGGTAAAAAATCGTATCAGGTGGGAAATCACAAAGCACTGCGCACCCAATGCAAAAATTTCGAAGATCCAAGGTCAGCAGTTTCATGACGCCGCAATTGAGACCGCCTTCCTTCGAGCGATCAGCCACTATGATATGCAACGCTGGTCAGGCAATCTTGTTCTTTTTCGCCCACCCCTCTCCGGAAAATGGACAGTGGGCAAAGGTCGTCTCGTGGATAATGATCGGGCTTATGTTTTTCACGATAACGATTGGGGAGAATGGGCCCCCTACCTCCGAGTTTTCGAAGTTCCCGGAAATCATGACAGCATGGTCTTGGAACCCAATGTTCGCGTCTTGGCAGCTCGTATGAGAACGATCATCAATGAGGCAGAAAAGGATGCCGAAACCAGCTTCAATCAAGAGGCTGCTGAATGAGTATACCTAGCGTTCTGACCATAATCCTGAACTACAAAACACCGGAAATGACCCTCAGGGCGGCCGCGGCCGCCATGCGCGAGATGCGCGGGCTAGCGGGTAAGATCGTTATTGTCGACAATAATAGCAGAGACGGATCTTTCGAGTTGATTTCATCAAAAATATCTCACTCAAAGTGGCCGGTAGACCGGATTGAAGTTGTTCAGTCAGATCAAAATGGAGGTTTTGGCGCTGGTAATAATTTTGGCATTCAACGTGAAATTGCAACGCGAGTGTATGACTATGTGTATATTCTGAATTCTGACGCATTTCCCAATAGGGGCAGTATCTATGCGTTATTGGAGCATCTTCAAATAAACACGAGAAGCGGCATAGCCGGCAGCTATATTCATGGCCCAGAGGGTGATCCACATCTTACTGCGTTTCGCTTTCCCTCAATCTGGGGAGAATTAGAAGGAGCGGCTCGAGTTGGAATTATCACCAAAATTCTGAAACAATATATCGTTCCTTTGCCCATTCCGAACAAAACAATTAATGTCAATTGGGTTGCAGGCGCCTCAATGATGATCCGTATGGAAATGCTTGAAAAAATTGACCTGTTCGATGAAAACTTCTTTCTTTACTTTGAGGAAACCGATCTTTGTTTACGTGCAGCACAAGCCGGTTGGACAACCGATTATGTTCGTAACAGTGAAGTCACACATATTGGCTCGGTTTCGACTGGAATGAAATCTTGGGCCCGTGTGCCTAGCTATTGGTTTGACAGTCGCTTGCACTATTTTCAAAAAAATCATGGCAGCCTTTACGCCGGGGCAGCTACACTGGCCCACATAAGCGGTTACATGATTTGGCGCCTCAAATGCCTTATCAAAAAGCAACCTCAACATAATCCCAGCCAGTTTCTGCGGGATTTAGTTAGTCACTACGTATATTCGTTTTTTCGACCGCTACCGTTCAGCCGGAACTCTATCCCAAAATTTGCACCTCCAGCAAACTCGATGAGGAGCAAAAATAAACATGGGTCTTGATGCAATCTCTGCAGAAAGCTTAGTATCAGCCGTCTTCATCGGAAATGAATCTTTACTGATACAATGCGCAACTATTTGGCTTGATAAGGGCGGCGAAATTTCCGCCATTATCACCGACTCGCCGGAGGTTACAAGCTGGGCACGGGATGCAGATCTCCTCGTAATTTCATCAGATTTGAATTTAAAAGAGGAGCTCAGCCAATTCACGTTTCAGTGGCTGCTATCGATCGCTAACCTCAACATTATTTCTCACGACGTGCTGAACCTTCCAATGAGCGGTGCAGTGAACTTTCATGATGGACCTCTACCACGCTATGCCGGACTGAATGCACCAGTTTGGGCGCGGATGGCGCAGGAATCACATCATGGCGTTACATGGCACATGATTGAAGCAAAGGCAGACACAGGCGACATACTCGTTCAGCGAATGTTTGATATGTCTGAAGATGATACCGCCCATACTCTTAACGCTAAATGCTATGCGCTCGCGATTGATAGCTTTCCCGAGGTGATGCAGGCGATGTCTGACACCGCTCCAGTTCGGCGCGCACAGGATTTTTCTCGCCGCAGTTATTTTGCTCGATCAAACCTTCCCGACGGTGCAGGTCAGCTGGATTTCCATCGCAACGCTCAAGATGTGATCGCCATGGTTCGAGCACTAGATCATGGCAGTTACTATAATCCGGTTACGACCCCAAAAATCACTGCATCCAACCGAATTTTAATCGTCAAAAATGCTGATTTTGCGGAAAACATACAATGCGAAAAACCAGGTACTATTATTGATCTTTCAGAAGATTTTATGACCATTTCTTGCGATCGAGGCGCAATAATCTTGTCGGGGATAAGTAACCTTGATGGTATGCCAGAAGCCCCTGAGCATTTTTTTCAATTGGGTGAAATCGTTCCCACAGTCAGCCAAGAAGTGGCCAAAAAGCTGACACTTGAACTCGGAAAAGCTAAAAAACATGAGCCATTTTGGCGTCAAAATCTTGCTCGATTCATACCGGCCACCCTGCCACTAATTGCACCCTTCAGAGCTTCACCAGAGATGCGGCAATTGACTTTGCGCCTACCAAATACCGACATCGGGGTGACCGCGCTCGCCATACTCGCACTGCGTTCTGGCGCTCCTCAGGAATGTGACATCGCCTTTCGGACGGCAAATGCATCGCAGGCGGTCGAATACCTAAACGACTGGGTTCCATTACGCATCGACTCTGCACTGCTACAGGTCTCTGTTGTAGCAGCGAAAGAAAAGCTTCAGACAGATATTATTACCTGCACCAACCATGGTGGCTTTGCGAGAGACTTAATCGCACGGGATCCTAATTTAGGTCCCCTAAACATGCCTGAAATTGGCGTCAGTCTTGACCCCAGTCATGGACCTATTATCGGGCCAGCTCTAAGCTTTGAACTACACGGATGCGAAGCCACTTTACATTTTGACAGGTCGCGCGTGCGTACCGAGCACGCGGAACGTTTGATGGCTAGGTTAAGATTGCTCATAACGAGTATGGACAATCAAAAAAATGTGGCCTCCCTACCGTTTTTTCCATCGACGGAAAGGCACGAGGTTTTGGAAAGGTGGAATTCCACCACATTAAAATTTGATCCTGATTATTCGATTCATGCACAGTTCGAGGCTCAAGTGTCAAAAACGCCAGATGCGCCCGCATTGGTTTTTGAGCAAACAACCCTTACTTACAACGAGTTAAATGCACGGGCCAATAGCGCGGCAAGTGTTTTAAGCGAGATGGGTGTAGACCGCGGCACTCTTGTTGGGCTTTTTACGCATCGCTCCCCAAACATGGTGGTTGGTGCCCTAGCCATTCTAAAGGCTGGTGGCGCATATGTCCCACTAGACCCGGCCTATCCAGCTGAACGGTTGAAGCACTACATCGCAGACTCCGACTGTAATACCATAGTGACTACTGCTGCGTTGGTGCCAAGTCTGCCCCCAAACGACGCGCAAATACTAGACTTGGACACTGACACGCGGTTAATTTCAGCACGAAAAGATAATCCAAAATTTACATCAGAAGGTGGTGATCTAGCCTACCTAATTTATACATCTGGATCCACTGGCTTGCCTAAAGGTGTCATGGTTGAGCATTCAAACGTTGCCAACTTCTTTGCTGGGATGGACGCGCGCATTACACGCACGCCACATGATACTTGGCTTGCAGTAACGTCACTAAGTTTTGACATTTCTGTGCTGGAGTTGTTTTGGACTCTTTCGCGTGGATTCAAACTGGTACTTGCCGGGGACGATAATTCAACCCAGATCCCAAACAGGCATCCAGTCCGTACTCCTGGAGGCATAGAGTTTTCAATTTTTTTCTGGGGCAATGATGACAGTCAGGGTTCGCAGAAATATGAGATGCTGCTGGAGGGTGCAAAATTTGCGGATGAGAATGGTTTCTGCGCCGTCTGGACACCTGAGCGACATTTTCACGCGTTTGGAGGCCCTTACCCGAATGCTGCGGTTACTGGCGCCGCCGTAGCTGCCGTAACCAAACAAATCAGTGTGCGGGCGGGATCCTGCGTGGCACCCCTACATCACACTGCCCGCATAGCTGAAGAATGGGCCGTCATCGATAATTTAACTAATGGGCGTGCTGGACTGGCACTCGCCAGTGGATGGCAGCCGGATGATTTTGTGTTGCGTCCAGAAAATACACCACCAAGGAACCGGGACGTTATGTTCCAGCAACTAGATGACTTACGTAAACTCTGGCGCGGTGAACCAGTTGAATTTCCACGCAATGATGGCAGTTTGCATTCAGTAATCACCCAACCACGGCCGATATCTCCGGAATTACCAGTTTGGGTAACCACCGCCGGTAATCCGGAAACTTGGAAAGACGCCGGGCGTCGTGGCTGCAATGTGCTGAGCCACTTACTGGGCCAGAGCATTGAGGACCTTGCAAAAAAGATTTCAATCTACCACAAAGCGCTGCGGCAAGCTGGATATGATCCTGCAGATTTCAAGGTCACACTTATGCTGCATTGCTTTATCGCCGGTGATCGCGAGACGGCGCGCGAGACGGCTCGAGGTCCGATGAAGGCATACTTACGCAGTGCTGTCGGACTGATCAAACAGTTCGCCTGGGCCTTCCCAGCCTTTAAACGCCCAACACAACTTAAAAACGCCTCTGAGCTTGATCTGGGCACACTATCGGATGATGAAATCGAGCAAATTCTTGATTATGCCTTCATGCGTTATTTTGACGAAAGCGGCCTTTTTGGAACAATCGAGGATGCGCTGGATCGGGTAGAACAAGTCAAGCGCATCGGAGTTTCAGAAATCGCCTGCCTTGTCGACTATGGCATTAAACCTGAAACAGTATTGCAGGGCCTACGTCCTCTTGCCGAAGTCCTTAGCAGATCCAACACTGCTGCAAAGCTGGACCATCCAAGCTCGTCAATCTCCGCACAAATACTGCGTCACAACGTCAGTCATATCCAATGCACTCCATCAATGGCGCGAATGCTTGTCATAAACGACGAAGCCCACGCTGCACTCGCTAATGTGAAGCATTTGCTTATCGGAGGAGAGCCCCTTTCAGGGTCTTTGGTGGCTAAGCTGCGTACAGTTACTAGCGCCAAGGTACAAAATATGTACGGTCCAACGGAGACTACGATTTGGTCTTCAACGGTAATTGCAGACGCAAGTGAGGACGTGATCAATATCGGCAGCCCGATCGCGAATACACAATTTTATGTACTCGACCACAGCAGACAGCCAGTCCCAATCGGTGTTTCGGGAGAGCTATTTATTGGCGGTGCCGGTGTTGCACGCGGCTACTGGCATCGCAACGACATGACATCCAACCGCTTTGTCACAAACCCATTTGGTGACGGCCGCCTCTATCGAACTGGCGACCTTGTACGCTGGAGGGATGATGCTCAGCTCGATTTTCTAGGGCGCGCTGATCATCAGATCAAACTTCGTGGGTACCGCATTGAATTGGGTGAAATTGAGTCACGCCTAGAAAGAATTGACGGCATTAACCAGGCCGTCGTAACAACTTACGAATATTCGCCCGGAGATGTGCGGCTTGTTGCGTACTTGCAAGGGTCATCCCTTCCACAGGAGGTTTTCATTCGAAATAACCTGCGCAACGCACTACCCGACTATATGCAGCCAAAGCACTTTGTCACGCTTGCAGAATTTCCGCTCACCCCAAACAAGAAAATTGATAGAGCCAGCTTGCCCGCACCGGAGGCTTCTCACGAACTACCATTAATCGAGGCGGACGCCATAATCGTTGACAATATTTGGAGAACCAAACATCCCCTTTACCAGCTCGTTGTAGATGTTTGGTCACGAGTACTCGGAGTGCGTGAAGTTTCAACAACAGACAATTTTTTTGATCTCGGCGGACATTCACTTTTGGCTGTACAATCGCACAACGAAATAAAAACGAAAGCTGGTACTCCTGATCTTTCTATCGTTGATATCTTTCGCTTCCCAGTTCTCCGAGACTTCGTCAGCAGGCTCGAAGAGTTAAACAGATCAAAAAAACAAAATATGCCTGACAAAAAAATTGCCACGGATGAAATAACTGATAGGGCAACCTTTAGAGCTAGGGTCATGTCAAAACGCCGAGAAATGCGCGCGCAACAACGAGCAGATACCAAATGATTTTAAACGCAGACTGCTTGACTATTCTGGGCAATAAGGCTCAGGGGTGGATATTGAACCCGAGGAAGTGCCTATCCCTCATTTAGTTTCTAAAATTCTTCTTCCAATGGAGTGACTTGGGTTGGAAAATTTACCAAATTCCTTTTTTCGGCCACTAGATAACCATATTCACACACCACCTTACTAAATGGAAAAGTAAAACGAGTCGTGCCATAAATATTTAAGGACTGGGCATGGATAGGATCCAGACTCTTGGTGAAGTAATCAGTATGCTCCGCAGAAGGATCCTTCTGTGGGTCCCTACAGTTGCGCTGGGTTTTCTAATTTCAATGATTTACGCCCTCAGCCTGCCGCAGCAATACGAGACTTTTGCAACGATACAGATTGAACAACCGTCAATCCAAACCGGCGAAAATGGGAACAGAACTGTCAACGCAGCGATGCTGCAAAAACTGCAAATCGTCGAACAGCGCGTAATGGCTCGCGAAAACCTACTAACGATCATAGAAAAGTTCAATTTATATGCGGGTGCGTACAATCTGTCGGCCACTCAGAAGGTCCAACTGCTGCGCGAAGCCGCCAGCGTAGTTCATATAATCAATCCAGAGTATCGGTGGCGGCAAGATATCAGCCCGTCAGCCCTAATGGTGACCGTGAGAATGGTTGAGCCTACTTTGGCGGCGAATGTCGCCAACGAATTAATCAATAATGTTTTAGAGCAAGAGCAAAGGCGGCGCTCCGCGCGGGTTCGCGAGACACTCGCCTTTTTCGAAGGTGAGGATAAGCGAATTGGCAACGCAATTTCTGAGCTAGAAGACAGAATTGCAAATTTCAAACAAGAAAACTCTGCACTTTTGCCAGGCGGCGTAAGCGCTTTGCGCAATCTACTTGCCGAGCTCCAGAAAACTAAGCTCGAAGTCGAACGTGGAATGGTATCTCTTCAGGATGGAGCTGAAGTGAATGACAACTCTGTACGCGCCCAACGAGCACGGCGTCTTCAAGAAGAGCTGGAGCTCTATCAAATCGAAATTGCAAGAATCGAGGCTGCTATTTCCGCGTCACCAGAGGTGGACAGGGAATTCAGCAACCTGAAGCGAATGCTCAAGAAACTTGAAGATCAGTTCGAAGCCATCACGATTGGCAAGGCAAAAGCGGAGATGAACCAGATGCTTGAAACGGCCAGTCAGTCTAGTAGCTTTGCTGTATTAGAGCGCGCGCTACCACCAGATTGGCCCATTGCTCCGTCCCGCCGAAAAATCCTGGCAATGGGAGTATTGGTCAGCGCTCTGATCGCTTTGATTTTGGTATTGGTTGCAGAGATACGTAACCCAGTAATTTGGACTAAGTCCCAATTTGAAAGGCAATTGGGAATGCGCGCAATTGCGACCATTCCCGTGATTGAACAAGCAACGGAACGACGCAAACGCCTGGCAGCAGCCTTCGTAAAGATAGGCATCTTTACCGCATTATTTATCAGTGCTGCCAGCGTGATTCTTAAATTCGGCCATTAAGCATCTCTTGCAGGCCCTATTTGCTACTTCAGATTTGACGATTGCACGAATCAGCTACAATTTTTTGATTGATGGTACCGAGCTTGACCTTAGGCTGGGCAAACAATCTTACGCTGCGACCGATCACTGTTTCCAAATTATTTGACCTTTTTGCAACAATCACGCTTTCTAAAAAGACAAAAATGAACATTTCTAACTTACACTGATTTTAAATACCATTAATTCAATAGCTTGCGCGATTTTACCTCAAAAACATGTTGGATATTTTAAAATAATGTCTATTTTTGGTGCACTGGGGGTGTTTTTGGAAGGAGTGCTTGAGAAACGTTGTCGTTACTGCGAAAGCGGTTGGGCGCACTGTCAAAGCTTAATAGATTTTTATGTAGTATTTGGTGTACTAACGCTTTTTTGGTGAACGTAAGGTAGAATTTTGATGCCTACGTGACAATTTTTGAAAGACTTTTTCCCATCAATTTTGGATGTTATTCATGGCGTATTATTCGCGCGAGGACTTCGCCGCAAAGTCCGCAGTTGTGCCTTTACGAGATGGGCTCTACCGAACACATGCCAAACGTTTGTTTGATATCATTTTTGTTTTGTTGATTGCCATTCCAGTCTCCCTAGTCATCGCTATTTTTTCACTCATCATAGCTCGCGACGGCGTATCACCACTTTATTGGCAAAAGCGCGTCAGACAAGACGGGAAGACCTTCCACTTGTTGAAGCTAAGATCGATGGTCCCCGATGCCGATCACAAACTCGAAATTCTCCTGCGAAAAAACCCTGCAGCCCGACGGGAATGGAATATAAAACAAAAGCTCACCAACGATCCCCGCGTTACTAAATTCGGTAAGTTCATTCGTAGGACATCATTGGACGAACTTCCTCAATTCTGGAACGTTTTTTGTGGTGATATGTCAGTAGTTGGACCACGCCCAATGACGAAGGAGCAGGTTCACCTTTATCCAGGCAACGCCTATTACTGCGCGCGCCCGGGTATAACTGGGTTTTGGCAGATTTCAGAGCGTAACGAGTGCAGCTTCGCCGAGCGCGCGCAACATGATGCAAATTATAATAGAGCGCTGTCTTTGGGAACCGACCTTTCTATAATTGCACGCACCATTTTAGTTGTTGCAACAGGTACGGGTGTCTAAAAACCAACGTTTCTGATAGATTTTACGCTGAACAATG
>JAAENI010000400.1 GCA_024224595.1 Hyphomicrobiales bacterium | reverse complement strand
TGTGAGAGTTGTTTCTCCGGCAGTTGGAGAAGCATCTGGTTTTCTGGCGGGCCGCAAAACAATACGCCGAACCGTTTTCTCAACTGGTTTCACGGTGGAACCAGTTTTGTCCGATAATCTCCATTGGTGCTTGCAGCGGGTGCATTGCAATTGTCCACCATCAGTAGCCCTGGCATCAAGATTGTAGTTGGTTGCACATTTGGGGCAGGTAATCATTATTCGGGATGTCCGTTAAATCGAGAATCCATTCATACAAAATACAGGTTAATCAATTGCTAGGCCTCGCGGAAAACCGGTGATCTTGATAAGATAGTTTGTGCGCCAATTTACTTGCAGGGTTTTCACTGGTTTTGATAGATTGGCGCGAATCAATCTGCCACCGCATCGAAACGGAATATCCTGTGATCAAGTTTGAAAATGTCGGATTGCGATATGGAATGGGACCTGAAATACTTCGCGATATCTCCTTCCATATCAAGCCCGGATCGTTTCAATTTCTGACCGGACCCTCTGGTGCCGGTAAATCCAGCCTG
>JAAENI010000399.1 GCA_024224595.1 Hyphomicrobiales bacterium | reverse complement strand
GAAGTTCTTGGCAATCTATTGAGCGTTGATATGGCTGACCACTGGCAGATTGATGAAACCTTCCTCAATCTGCACCGCGACAAGGAAGCCATAAACACCATGCTCAAACATATTGGCGGCAAACATGTGGCAGATGGCAATATCTCTGCTACCGCCAAGGTGCAAAAGAAAATCATTGTCGATTTTCTCGATGGCACACGCAAAGGCGGCAAAAAGGCCAATAATGGCAATTGGCAACCGCGCTATATGGATTTCCCCATGCGTGCCTACACCAAGCGCGGTGGCATAGAGCAAATCGAAAACTGGAAGGCAGTCAAAAAGCAATATGCTTGACGAACATTTTTCAATGCCACCCGATGTTCATTCATCGGGTGGCTTGTCAGGTTTAAAAAAATCCGGCCAGCGGGGGCACCGCTGGCCGTAGATTGCCTAAAAAAAATCGCGGCGCAACGCGCGAATGGGATAAATCAGGCCTGTTCGCGCTTGTTATCCTGTGGTGCACAGGCGCGGTTTATTGAACGCACCAGATGATAGACATTCTTGCGGATATTATCGTCCGGCAAATCCATGATTTCTGCCGCAACCATTAAACCTGTGCGGTTAATGTTGGATGGTGAGAGTTGCTGATCGTCCTCGCCATAAAAATACCCGACCGGCGTATTAAGTGCCCTTGCACATATGATGATTGCTTCGGGTGAAATATGCACCTCTCCGGTTTCATAGCGCTGAACGGTTTGATGCGATACACCGAGCCGTTCCGCCAGATCATCCTGCGATATCTTGTTGAGACAGCGAACCTGACGAATGCGAAACCCCATTT
>JAAENI010000398.1 GCA_024224595.1 Hyphomicrobiales bacterium | reverse complement strand
TGGCTGGATTCGAAGATTATGAATCTTTCGTTTCATCCCATCGCAAATGGGTTCAAGCCGCCTTGGAAGAGATCGAAGCCAAACGGGAAAGCCGGTGGACGGAGAGTATTGCCGTTGGTGGCGGACCGTTTATCGAACGAATTAAAAAGGCCATGGGAGCCATGGCAAAGGGCCGCTGCGTTCAAGCCGGTACAATTAGAGCCGTCGATTCTTCATAGCGCCAGTTTTGCTCAACGCCCAGAGGAATGCCCTCACCTTTTAACTCCCCGAACTGATCCGAATCAGGGGAATAGACAATGGCCGGATCATGTCCGGCCCTGACCCAGGTTAATTGACCGGATTGGCCCTCAACCACCAGAAAAAAGAGGGTCATGAATTGATCGGTTTCCATTGTATCAGCTGATACGAGTCGATTTACATCTGTAATGATTTCGGCCACTGAACCTGCCTGCGTGACCCTGCGTCTAAGATAGGCCCTGACACTGGCCATGAGCAGCGCAGATGAGATTCCATGACCACTGACGTCGCCAACTGCAATAGCATAAACATCGGAACCTAGGTGGGACAATTTAATATAATCGTAATAATCACCACCCGTTTCATCGCAGTAGCGGCTGCCGCCTGAAATATCGAATCGCATTTCTTTTGGCGGATACTGGGGCAACAGGCTTTGTTACACTTCCTGGGCGACGTTCAGAGCGGCGATGATTTTTTCCAGATGCTGCTGTACTTAGCCTTCTTTCGGACGGCTATGCGAAGTTTGTCCAAGGTGGTTTCGAGTTTCTTCTTGTTTTCCAACAGATCCTGATTGAGATCTTTGATTTCTGCAAAAGATCTGGCATTTTGCAGTGCCACAACCATGTTGTTCACAATGGTGACAAGCAGTTTTTTTTCATCAGAGGTGTAATCGTCGCTGATGAGTTTAGAACCTAATCCCAGAGTGCCGACATGGTGTTCATCAACTTTAAACGGCAGGACACAATTCACGGAGTCAGGCAGCAAGTCATGACCACTGCAACTGACAGCTGTCGCTGCGGAATTTTTTGAAATAATTTCTATCAGTGTTTTCTTTGCGCCGTTTTTCAGCGCGGCGGTATCGGATTGCTGAAAACCTTCTGAAACAAATTGAGTCGGCTGTTTAGTAAGTGAATCATAAAGCCCAATGAATCCTTCTATCACTCCGAAGTTTCCCAGCGTGAACAAAAGACTATTCTTGAGAATCAACTCAGTATCCAAAATACCAAAAATATCTTTGCCGATATCAAACAGTGTATGGAGATGATAATTGCATCTTTCAATATCAGCTTGAACCTGCTTGATATCCTGGGGCACCTGTTCGGGTAATTCCATATTGCATCC
>JAAENI010000397.1 GCA_024224595.1 Hyphomicrobiales bacterium | reverse complement strand
TATTGTTGAACCTCCCATGGGTGCTGATGGCGCGGATGGTGGCTCTGGTGGTGGGGCTGATAATGGTGGCCTAGAAGGTGATCCTTCAATCCATCCTATTTCTATTATTGAAGAAATGCAGAATTCTTATCTCGATTATGCGATGAGCGTTATTGTGTCTCGCGCACTTCCGGATGTGCGCGATGGATTAAAGCCTGTGCACCGTAGGATTTTATACGCGATGCATGAAAATGGCTTTGACTGGAACAAACCTTATCGTAAGTCAGCGCGTATTGTTGGTGACGTTATTGGTAAATATCATCCGCATGGCGATTCCGCAGTCTATGATGCGCTTGTACGCATGGCGCAGGATTTTTCTCTGCGTGTTCCTTTGATCCAGGGTCAGGGTAATTTTGGATCGATTGATGGTGATCCGCCGGCTGCAATGCGCTACACGGAATCGCGTCTGTCCAAACCTGCTCATGAGCTGCTGTCAGACTTGGATAAAGATACTGTTGGTTTTCGCGACAACTACGATAATTCAGAAACAGAACCGGTTGTATTACCCACCCGTTTTCCAAATCTGCTGGTTAATGGAGCTGGCGGAATTGCGGTAGGTATGGCAACCAATATACCGCCACACAATTTGAGTGAAGTAATTGATGCTTGTGTGGCGATGATTGAAAATCCAGCGATTGAACTGGCCGAAGTGATGGAAATCATGCCAGGCCCGGATTTTCCAACCGGTGGCATTATCCTGGGCCGAAGTGGGATTCGTTCCGCTTACTCCACTGGTCGTGGATCAGTCATCATGCGGGGTAGGGTTCACAATGAAACTATTAGTGGTGAACGTCAGGCTCTTGTAGTCACTGAAGTGCCTTATCAGGTTAACAAGGCCAGTATGGTCGAGAAGATTGCTGAACTGGTACGTGACAAACGAATTGAGGGCATTTCTGATATTCGTGATGAATCTGATAGAGACGGTTATCGGGTCGTGATCGAATTGCGTCGTGATGCGGTTCCCGATGTCGTGCTAAACCAACTTTATCGATATACCCCACTGCAATCTTCCTTTGGCTGCAATCTGGTCGCCTTAAACGGCGGTAAGCCGGAACGTCTGATTTTAATCGATATGCTGAAAGCATTTGTTGCTTTCCGTGAAGAAGTTGTCACCAGGCGTACCAAGTTTCTGCTCAACAAGGCGCGTATTCGAGCTCATGTTTTGGTTGGTCTGGCTATTGCAGTTGCCAATATCGATGAGATTATTAAACTTATTCGCAATGCACCGGAACCTGCAAGTGCCCGTTCGCAACTGATGGAGCGGGCCTGGGAGGCAAAGGATGTCGCGCCTTTGGTTTTGCTGATTGACGATCCGCGTCACAAACTTAATGATGATGGCACCTATTACTTGTCTGAGGAGCAAGCCAGAGCCATTCTGGATTTGCGTCTACAACGCTTGACTGCACTTGGCCGTGATGAGATTTCCGATGAACTTCATACTATCGGGGATGAGATAATCGAATATCTGGATATCCTGGGCTCACGTGTGCGGGTGATGAAAATTGTTACTGAGGAAATACTGGCTGTCAAAGAAGAATTTTCCACGCCTCGTCGTAGTGAAATCATCGATGGTGGTTTTGATATGGAAGATGAAGATCTAATTGCCGTAGAGGATATGGTGGTGACGGTTTCTCACACTGGCTATATCAAGCGAGTTCCACTGGATACCTACCGTGCCCAGCGCCGCGGCGGCAAAGGGCGCTCTGGTATGTCGACGCGCGATGAGGACTTTGTCACGCGTTTGTTTGTTGCTACCACCCATACACCGATCCTTTTCTTTTCTTCACGCGGTATCGTTTACAAATTGAAAGTCTGGAAATTGCCGTTAGCCGCTCCTCAGGCGCGTGGTAAAGCGCTGATAAATATATTGCCTCTGCATCAAGGGGAGCGGGTGACATCAATTTTGCCATTACCGGAGGATGAAGCAAGCTGGAGTGAGTTGGATGTCATATTTGCAACCCAGGTTGGCACCGTGCGGCGTAATAAATTGTCTGATTTCGTTAAGGTCAACCGAAATGGCAAGATTGCCATGAAACTTGACGAAGAAAATGACAGTATTGTCGGCGTTGATACCTGTGATCCGGATAATGATATTCTGCTGACGACAGCTGCTGGCCAATGTATCCGGTTCCCTGTCACCGACGTTCGGGTTTTTGCTGGGCGCAATTCAGTAGGTGTTCGCGGTGTCAGGCTTGCTAAAGGTGATAAAGTAATCTCGATGAGCGTGCTTAATCATTCGGATGCGAATTCCTCTGAGCGCATTGCCTATTTGAAACAAGTTCGGGCCGGCGATGATACTGATGTCGCCACTGAAGATACAGATACTGTAAGCGATATCTTGCCAAACGACAGATTTGAAAAACTCCAGGAACTAGAGGAATTCGTCTTGACTGTTTCTGAAAACGGCTATGGAAAACGCTCATCAAGCCATGAGTATCGGGTTTCAGGCCGGGGCGGCAAGGGCATTTCTGCCATGGTTGTCAATGAACGCAACGGAAAACTTGTTGCTTCCTTCCCCGTCAGCGAACGTGATGAAATTATGCTGGTTTCCGATGGCGGACAACTTATTCGATGTCCAATCAAAGATGTCAGGATCGCTGGTCGTTCAACTATGGGTGTAACAATATTCAACACGGCCAAAGATGAACATGTAGTTTCTGTCGAGCATATATCTGAAAATAATGATGATGATGACGACGGTGATCAGAATGAAGAACTTGTAGACGGGGACGTAGCGAACGGTCCCACTTCACAAGGTGATGATCAAACTAATCAAGGATGATTTGCTCAGCCCTTAAACCCAAATGGCTGTAACCTGGAAGTGCGTCATAGATTTGCCTTAAAACCATTTGCAAATGAGTTAAACCAAACAAATAGTTCGATTGCTGTCTTTGCTGATGAAACCAAAGCGGGCAGTTAGTTTGGATATATTTAGTGGAAAATCTTGAATGTTAACCAGTAGTCATCTTGATAAAGCCGTTGCTCAGGCAATTATTTCTGATGAGCAGGCTTCTGCATTGCGAGAAATTGCCAGGACAGTTCCTGAATCTGAGCAGGCTGAGGGAATTGATTTCTCAGTGTCCAGTGAAGACGAGCCGTTTCGTTTGCTTAAGGGTTTTCGTGATTTTTTTATTGCGATTGGCATTGTAATTCTGGCAATCGGATTGTCAATGCTAGCTGAAGATTCTTTCCAACTGGTAATCGGCAAAAATGTCGGTCGTGCCGATCCAGGAAAACCAAGTTGGTTTGCATCAATTGTGCTTATTTCGCTGGTAGCGGTTTCCCTGACTATCAGTGAATGGGTGACCAAAAGCCAAAGGCTGCCGCTTTCAAGCCTGGTGCTTACGCTGATATTTGCTGTTTGGATGGGATTATTTGGCGCAACAACTTTCTATTCTCTGGCGATAAGTATCGGGCTTGGTGCTGAGAACAATAAAAGCGTCCTCGACATCATGCTGTTTGCTGGTGTTTTATTCGCAATACTGGCATTAATCTATTACTATCGGCGGTATCGGCTGCCTTTTGTTTTGTTTCCGTTGGCAATTGCAGTAATTTTGGGGGTAACGTTAGTTTTTGATTTGCTATTAGGTCTGGACAAAAGCCCGATTGCTTCTCGAATACTGATCGGTAGTTGCGGAATTGGGGTTCTGATTGCCGCAATGTTATTTGATGTTAAAGACAGATTTCGGACAACAAGATTGTCCGAATGTGCTTTTTGGCTTCATTTACTGGCTGCACCTTTGATCGTCCATTCAATCCTGTATGACAGTCTTGAAGCTCCTAACAGCTCAATATTAGTTTTCCTGGTGGTGTTGGTGTTGGCAGTTTTTGCGTTGATTATCGACCGTCGTGCAATGCTCGTATCAGCATTGATTTATCTTGGCTATTCGCTTTTTACTATTATTAAAGACAGCAGATATTTTGGCGAATTCAACATCTCCATATCGTTCGTTATTTTGGGTGCGTTTGTTCTCGGACTGGGTTTGGGGTGGTCGCAAATTCGTCGATTTTTCGTCAACTATCTTGTATCACAGGCAGTTCGCGAAAAACTGCCACCGGTTGTTGACTAAATACATTTGGTGCCGACAGGATTTATCAAATTTGTGACAGAATTTGAAGTTCTGATACACTTAGCCAATTGCTCCGAATTATTTGGGGCGAAAAGCATTGATTAGCTCTGATGAGGAATTATTGCGCGGTTGTTTTAGCTCGCTTCTGGTTTTTGTTAATATAGATTCAACCGACATTCGTTGCTGAAGCTGGGCTCTGTTGTCTTTTCCTGGCATCGCTGCGTGATGATTTTGGCTTGTTTGGCCCGTGGAAAGGTGGTTAACGGGGTCGCTGCCAACACCATCACGGATGTTTTGATTGAGCGTTTGCGGACTTGCGGGGTTTTGGCTAGGCGAGCGCTCGAACAGAGGCTTTTGACTCGATTGCAAACCTTGCGGCAATACCGGGTTGGTTAATATCGACTGTTCCAGCACCTGGCTAGGGGGATTGCTTGAGGGTTGAGACATTTGTCTTTGTTCTTCGGCAGGTGCAGTTTCTACCCTTTGTATTACGTTGATGTCATCGGGTAATGTTTTGGTACTGCCCGTTCCCAGTTCCCGCATTTTGATAATTACACTGGACAAGGATATTGAGGCCTTGCCTTCGCGCAATTTCGCCTGATTTTCATAAATATTGGAACCTGGTAATTTTCTGACGCTGACATTTTCAAATGTCATTCGCATGGGGGCTTCCATGGCCTCGCCAAAAGCTATGCATTCCCGGTTAGCCAGTGATGAGAGGAATGAAATGGTAGAATTTGCAGCGCCGCTTATCGCCTTTCCTACTATTGCCTGATCATGGTCATTGCCCAGACGCATTGAGAAAATCGTGTTGCATTGGGATAAAATAGTTGCATCCAATTCACCCGGACGTTGGGTAATTACACCTAGAAAAACGCCATATTTCCGGCCTTCTTTGGCAATTTTTGATATGGCAAGGCGCGTTGGCAGAAACCCGGCCTGAGTATCAGCTGGAATATAACGGTGGGCTTCCTCACAAACGACCAAAGTCTGGATCGTACCGTGACTAGAACAACCAAGATCGAATGCCAGACGGCACATGACTGAGGCCACCACATTGACAATCTCTGATGGAAGTCCGGATAATTCAAATACACATATGGGTTTGTTATTCTGCGGGATTCTGAATGCCAGTGACAGCAGACGTCCCATGGCATCAGCACCATATTGGCTGTCGAACATGAAGTTGAATCGCGGATCATTCATTGCCAAATCAATACGATTTCGCAACGACTTGAGATGAGGTCGCTCTGCTTTACTATCCAATAAACCAAGTCTGTTATCAATCAATTTGAAAAGATCGGCCATGCGATAAGGTACTGGTGTGTCGGCGGTATAAGATGAACCTTCGTGCCCATTTTTTTTCAATGACGTCGTTTTATTCGTATCTGAACCATTTTCATACAGGAATTTTGCCTCTGGAATGAGATCGCGCAGTGTGTCCACTTCCTCACCAATGCCAGGTCGTCCGCGATAAATTACTTCAACAAATTCTTCAAGCGTAAACATCCAGAATGGCAAGTCCAGGGATGAGGCATCCACAGTCACCGAACTTTCGGGAAATGCTTTGGCAAACTCATTGTGTGGGTCCAAAATCAATGTGCGTATATCGGGTCTTTTTTCAACGACTTTTCGCAAAATCAGAGCAACGGACGTAGATTTACCGACGCCTGTTGTACCGACAATGGCGAAATGCCGAGACAATAGTGAATCGACCGATATCATGGCTGGAATACTGGAATCCTGCGTAATTGAACCAATGGTGACGGTATTTTTTTCATTGTTCTCGTATATCGCTGCAAGATCAGTATTTCTGATACGATGGGCGACTGCTCCCAGATGGGGATAATTGGAAATGCCACTTTTGAAACTTGGTTGACCCTGTTTACTGTCAATAATTTCTCCGATGAGTTCGATGTGAACCTGTATGGGATTGTCAGAATCAATTTTCCAACGGTCACCGGGTGATTCCAGTTTGAAAATCAAGCCTACTATTCGGCTGTTTCCAACTTTTACAGATATAAGTTGTCCGACACTCCAGTAGTCCTGAGAAACGGAAGAATCCAATTTCGACACTGCTGTTATTACTGCAGTTTTGCCGTCACAACTTACGACATGTCCGTTTGTGCGATTACGCTGAATATCTTTGTCATTGTCAAATGGCAACTGTATTGGATCATGGTTGTTTGCCGCTTCCAAGTATTGTTGCCCTTTTTCTATTTGGTTATTTTGCATATTTTTCGGCGTCCCCATCCATCTGCTCGCTTAAACACTTTATCAACCTTGGGTTAATTGGTGATGATTGAAACTGGTGAATGCGATATTAAGTTTACCGCTAATGTACCGTCAATTTTTCAGGGCAGGCTTTATCTGCCTTTGAATATTCCAGCCCCCAATTCAAAGTTCAGTGATTTCAAACTAATTTATCGTATCTGGAAACCGGATCGAACCTTCCCAGATGTAGAAATTAAGTCCATTTCGACAAAATTACAGATTTCGGCAACATTTTGCATGGATTGCAACAAATGAGCATCATAGAGTTTGTATTTTTTCTCAACTGGTTGTAAATGACGCAATAATATTTATGGCCGTGGTATTGTTTAATATTGCATTGAACTTTAACCCGGAACTAGTCTGTGACATTGATACCTTCGGTGCAAACAGGACGTTTGTTGTAAGGACTGCTTTGAATGAATAGAATAGCCTATTATCCCGGTTCCTTTGACCCGATAACATTGGGCCATGTCGATATTCTGCGTCAGGCGTTCAGCGTCGCGGATGAAATTGTAGTGGCTATTGGCGTTCATTCCAACAAGAAGCCAATGTTTGATTTTGACCAGCGCTGCAAGCTAATTCGTGATCTGGTTGAAGAGATGGGTGAAGAAAAAAGGGTGCGCGTTGAGGCATTTGACAACCTCGTGGTTGATGCAGCTCGTGCTGCCGGGGCTGGTATCCTGGTTCGCGGTATACGGGATGGCAGTGATCTTGACTATGAATTGCAAATGGCTGGTATGAATGGAAAAATGGCTAAGGATATCAGTACAGTATTTTTCGCGGCGCGTCCGGAAAATCGGTGTATTACGGCGACGCTGGTTCGACAGATAGCGATGATGGGTGGCGATATTTCACAATTTGTTCCCAAATCGGTTATCTCAATGTTAGCGAAATAGTCAGTTTTAATATTCAATAAAATATTCAGGAGAGTTGAATGAGGTTCTTAAATTCGATTGCGGTAATGGGTTTTTTTGCGATAGCGCTTTCTTCCTGCAATGTAAATACCCCTGACAAGCAAGTGGTTGAAGAAAAAAAACCTGAGAGCAAACTTGCCTGTGCTTCATCACCTGTTCCATCAGGTGAGAATATTGTCTATATGCACGTGAAAACCGGGTGCATTGCAATAGAATTACTACCAAGCCTCGCTCCAAATCACGTCGTACGCATCAAGGAACTGGTGCGAAAAAAATTCTATGATGGTATTGTTTTCCATCGGGTGATCGAGGGGTTTATGGCTCAAACTGGTGATCCAACAGGTACTGGACGAGGCGGATCGGAACTGCCGAACCTCAAAGCAGAATTTTCCAAAACTTCATTTAAGAGAGGCGTTTTGGGAATGGCTCGCTCTCAGAGTCCGGATAGTGCCAATTCACAATTTTTTATTATGTTTGCGCCGGGCGATTTTCTGAATGGTAAATATACAGTTTTTGCTAAAGTTATCGGTGGGATGGAGCATGTGGACCAAATCAAAAAGGGCGATTCTGCCAGTAATGGATCG
>JAAENI010000396.1 GCA_024224595.1 Hyphomicrobiales bacterium | reverse complement strand
TATCATCTAACCAGGTAGTCAGTGTCAAAAGTTCCTGGCGCAGCGAATCATCCCGTTCACGCGACTCTTCGCTGGCTGCTTGCAAGCGTTCTTGCTGCGTGTTACCCATTTTAGTAATTTGCTCACTCAGCTCCGATTGCAACTTTCTGAGTTGATTTGTCAAATCTTGCTGAACCTGATTGATTTGACCCGTTAACTCTTCATGCTGTCTGTTAATGCGCTGGGTTAACTCTTTCCGAACAGATGCTGACTGATCATTGCTGTTTGTTAACGCAATTTCCTGATTATTGTTGATGACCGTCCTCAGTTCCTGGGAGGATTCATTCAACCTAGTCTCAATATCAGCTAATCGTCGGGATGTTTCCCGAGCCTGATTGCCAAAAATCAAATTTTGCAAGATTTCAAGTTCGCCGGGAGGAGACTTGTCTTCATTTACAGTTTTTTTGCTCATAGTAACCTCAAATTTAATATCTTAAACATTTTTGAACTGCTATTTGCTGTTGGTGTGTCGATGTTGGCTTGGATGTTTGAAAAACTACTGCTAATTATAGCATAAATTAACGAATATATCTTTTCCGCCATTCATATAGTTTGTTGATTGCTTCTAGAGGGGTTAATGAATTGATATCTAAATCACCCAATTCATCCAGAATAGGACTACTTTCCGGAAAAAGGGCAATTTGTTGCCCACTGCTGAAGCGGCTGGATTCAACGGCCGTTGTCGGCGCATGTTTCTCCAAATCAACTAAAATCTCATTCGCTCGTTGAATCACATCACGCGGCAAGCCAGCCAGTTGAGCCACATGAATGCCATAACTTCGATCGGCACCACCCGGCACAATCTTATGCAGAAAGACAACCCGATCTCCTTCTTCGGCCACATCCACATTATAATTTGTGACCATTGGCAACAGGTCCGCCAATCCAGTTAGTTCATGGTAATGCGTGGCAAACAAAGTGCGTGGTTTCAGGCGTGGATGGTTGTGCAAGAATTCGACAATCGCCCAGGCCAACGACAGGCCGTCATACGTACTGGTTCCCCGTCCAATCTCGTCCAGAATGAGCAGGGAGCGCTGAGTGGCATGGTGCAGAATTTCGGCCGTTTCCACCATCTCCACCATGAAGGTCGAGCGACCCGCGTGCAGCTCATCATGTGCCCCAATGCGGGTGAAAATCCGATCCACCAGCC
>JAAENI010000395.1 GCA_024224595.1 Hyphomicrobiales bacterium | reverse complement strand
TCTGGGGGATATCGGTTAAACTGGATATTTAGGGGAAGTGGAGAAATAATTATGTATCGTCAAGATTATCAATTTAGATCAAATATATTGCGCTTTTCTACTGCTTTGCTGTGTATTTCTATTCTGCTCGGGTTCAAAGGCATTGTTTGGGCTGCTCAGTCCAACAGGCCCAAAATTCCTACAGGCTCATTCGGCTGCACGATGTCAGTCAAAAAATTTGAGAAATGGAGCAAAGGATATGAACACGCAGCTGTAGCGATAGCAAAAGCAAAAACAATCACCGGTTCCAGGGGATGCGGTTGGGCATACAACCAGAGATCCCGAAAGTCCGCCGAGCGCAAAGCGGTCGCAAATTGCAGAAAACATGCATTTCACCCGGAAACCTGTGCCATTGCAAAAAGCAACTAATTCCTGATTTATTACCGGCATCATCACGTCTCCAGATAAATGAAGGTTTCGCCCCTGGGATCTATCCGGTGGTTGTTATCAGTTGATCTGATAACGCCATCGAACGCCAGTTCGCTATCGCGAACGACAAATGGCACTCCCGTATCCGCGCCATCACCGATAACAAATTTGTCTGCCACCATGGTGATGCCGGAAGCAACGCCATTGGCATCCAGAAAAATTCCCGCATCCTTGAAAACTTCCTCGATGGCTGCCCGCACAAACAAGGCCATATGTGCATCAACTCCGGTGGGCGCAGCGGTGGCGATAACCTTGAACAATCCTGAAGCTGTTGCATCATTGACACTTGCCTCAACACTGGTCAGGCTGGCGGCAAGCGCATTATCCCAATAAAACAGCATCAAAGGAACAGAATTGGTGAAGCAACCAATCGCTCTATTATTGGGACGCAAAGGCATTTCGATAGAAAATGTGCATGAGAAGATATCGATCAAGGATGTTACTCTGCTCGGCGGCACCAGT
>JAAENI010000394.1 GCA_024224595.1 Hyphomicrobiales bacterium | reverse complement strand
CACATGGCTATAGTCCGCCAAAATTATCCCGCTATCGATTAAGCAGTGAGAAGATCGATGTATGCCGGTTCAACAATTATTCCAGGAGTTCAGTTTTCATGTTCGTCTCATCCGCCCAGGCTCACACAGCCATTGATCACACAGTGTTTGATCATCAATCACCAATATTAGCCCAGGTTGCTGGTGGCTCTGATTTGCTGGTCAGTATTCTGCCGTTTATATTGATATTTGTAATCATGTATTTCCTGATTTTGCGCCCGCAAAGAATCAGATGAAGGATCGTCAGGAAATGCTGGCTTCTATCCGTCGCAACGACACCATAATCACAGGTGGTGGCATTATTGGCAAGGTAACCAAAGTCATCAATGATCATGAACTGGAAGTTGAAATTGCCAAAGACACCAGGATCAAAGCCATGCGTCATCTGGTGGCTGAAGTCAGGGTTAAAGGCGAAGCAGCTCCAGCAGCCAAAACACCTGTTGTCAAAAAATCTGCCGCCAAGACACCTGCAGTAAAGAAAACAGCCAGCAAAAAATAGACAATGCAGTATTTTACGCATTACAGCCCGCCAGAACCAATTGTCTGACACGGATAGATCATAAATGCTTTATTTCTCACGATGGAAAATTACCCTGATATTGCTATCCGTGTTAGCAGGATTGTCATTTGCTGTACCTAATTTCCTGTCCGACAAAGTGGTTGAAAACACACCAACCTGGTTACCATCAAAAAAAGTGAATCTCGGCCTTGATCTGCGCGGTGGTGTGCATCTTTTGATTCAGGTTGATCGCGACGCGTTAATTGATGAACGGGTTGAAACGCTGAGAGATGATGCGCGGCGCCTGATGCGCGAAAACCGCGAAATACGTTACCGGATGAGTCTTTCGGTAGAGAAATCTATCGAGCTGCGTTTGCGCGCTGCGGAAGATATCGATAAAGCCAGGGAGTTGCTGCGCGAAGTAACCCGACCTGTGGCAACAGGTGGTTTTGGCCAGTCATCTATTACAGAAGTGGAATTAAGCGAACCTTCCGACGGAGTGTTGCGTCTGACACTAACTGAACAAGGTATAGACCACGCGCTTTCAAGTGCCGTATCCCAGTCTATAGAAGTTATTCGCAAACGTATTGATGAGTTTGGCACTACCGAACCGGTAGTTCAACGACAGGGGAACGATAGAGTTTTGGTCGAGGTACCCGGCGTTGATGACCCGCAAAGGCTGAAAGATCTGATCGGCACAACGGCGAAATTGACCTTTCATTTGGTTAGCACCGAGATGAGTGGCTCGGAAGCTATCACCAGCCGTCCTCCCGCTGGAACCTTTATCATGTATGATGACAGTGATCCGCCAATACCTGAATTGCTGGAACGATCTTCCCTTGTCAAAGGTGAAAATCTGGTTGATGCGCAGCCCGGATTTGATCAACAAACCAATGAGGCAATTGTAACTTTCCGATTTGATTCAAAGGGTGGATCACGGTTCTGTCAGGTATCGACCGCCAATGTCGGTCGACGGTTTGCCATTGTTCTGGATGAAACTGTCATCACTGCACCTGTAATCCGGGGTGCGATTTGTGGCGGTGGCGGTCAGATATCTGGAAATTTCACCGCTGAATCAGCCAATAATCTGGCCACTCTGCTAAGAGCCGGTGCGCTTCCCGCACAATTGAATTTCATTGAAGAACGTACTGTTGGCCCAAGCCTTGGTGCAGATTCAATTAAACAAGGCAGCGACGCTGCCAAAATTGGCGCGGTCCTGGTTTTAATCTTTATGGTCATGGCCTATGGTTTCTTGGGTGTTCTCGCAAACATTGCCTT
>JAAENI010000393.1 GCA_024224595.1 Hyphomicrobiales bacterium | reverse complement strand
GTGACACAAGGAGCGTGTTTGCCAGCATCTTTGTGGTTAGAAGCATGTCCAAATCAGTTGGAGGGGCATCCCCACCCTCCCAGATGACATCATCACCATTCCTCCCTTTTCCATTTTCTATTAATTCAAATATCTGATGCGTAAACTCTTCCAAAATATCGACATCGATACTCTTGAGTTCGTCATCATTCAGTTCGTCCAACTGATCATTTAATACTTTCAAACCCAGAGCATCATCTAAATCAATTACCAACTTGATAAAATTCGGATCTTCATCCAGAGCCTTTTGCAATGCCCTAACAATAATGCCTCGGGTATCCGTAACAGGGATTTTTTGCAATTGTATCTCCGTGAAGTCATCAAACGCTGGATTGCGCATTTATCTGACGCTAGATTGCGCCAATCACGGGTCAAATGTACTGATGCGTAGCGATTAATTCTACCCTAAGTGCTTGAATATGTTACGCAAAATCACGCAAATTGTCTTGCAAGAATACGCAAAACTACGCAAAATTGATGAAATTTTGATGTGTTATCAATTGGATATGTTTTTGCGAACAGTCAGCTTTTAGGACGGTTTTTTATCCACAGGGCATATCCTGAATCAAACGATCGAGCGCTAAACTCAAAGCTTGGTAAATCTTTGCGCACTTTGGATTCAATCCGACCCTTGGCTAATCCAGACCAATCTTTTTCAGTTGGTAAGAGTTCGGCTATTTTAGCAGCAATGATTTCCGGTTTCGTAGGTAGCTGCGCTCCCGATGAAGCAGAGTAAGTGTTATCAGGTAACATTTCTTTCGATTGCGAATTTTCCGGCCATATGTTTAGTATCTCTGCTCGAGGGAACCGTACCTCTGTATAGGCACTTTCAACCTGCCCCAAAATTCGAAGCTGATCGACATCAATTTGACTGGTGTCGGGTTCAAGTAGTGCCCATTTATCTGCTGAAATTGGCTCTATTTCACCATTGGGGTTTATCGCTATGGCCTTGATATTTGTATTTGAAAGTTCTTGCAAAAGTATCTTTTGTGCGGTGATGACATTCATTTCCTTTGGTCTATCAATTTCGGAATCATCAAGGTCTATCAACACCATTTCCAAAAGTGTGGCTGAGGGACGGTTTTTGCGCGATCTGTATTCATTCCATTGATTTCTCACTTCATCTATATCTCGCCAAACAATCCACGCAATTGTCATGGGTAAAGACCATGCAATTTCTAGCATTGGATCAAATCTAGTTTTAAGATGTTCGCGCCGTTCGGTGTCTGTCTTGGCCTCTGCGATATTATTTGCCATATGCCCTCCGTAAGGCATTCCGTATCAATTGAATGCACGGCAACCCGGTACGGAAGTCCGGGCTTTCGGGTGCTACCCTAGCCGCACAATTCTATGTGCCCTATTTTATTGGCACAATCTCTGCCTTCTTGCCCTTCATCATCGACGCAATCTGCTGGCCAATGGCCTCGTTTGTTGCCTTCACTGGATCGGCTGCAAGGTGAGCGTATCGCTGTGTGGTGGCTATTTGAGATTGTCCCAGTAGTTTCCCGATAATCTGCAAGGAAACCCCACCGGAAGCCCCTACCGATGCAAAGGTGTGACGAAGGTCGTGAAGTCGAACACCCTCAATTCCAGCAAGCTTGCAAATCCGAATCCAAGGTTTGCGCAAATTAACCAATCGGGCACCCTCATTTCGACCGCAAATAACGTATGGATTGCCCTCGATACGGGGAATTGAAGATAATACGTTTAATGCCGGTGCATTCAGGTGAATAACCTTTTTGCCGGTTTTTGAATCTGGTAAATTTAACTTTGCACTTTCAACATCGACAAATTCCCATTGAAGCGTGAGAATTTCATCTCTTCGACACCCGGTAAATATCAACAGACGGATAGCGGCAATGGCGAAGGGATTAACGCTCTTGTCTGTTTCGCACTGATCAAGAACATCACCAACGCGATCCAGTTCATTAATTGACAGATAACGTTCGCGCTTTTCCTCTTTGTATTTTTTAACATCAGTACACGGATTTGTATTTCGTTCCCTAATTCCTACACGCTCAGCCCAAGTGAACATTGTAGACAATACTGCCAAGACGCGATTTGCTTGCAGCGGTGTTTTTCGAATATCATGATGTAGCCCCGCAATATCGGAATACCGTACTTGATCGGCTCGCAACCTGCCCAGTTTTGGTAGAACAATCCTCTTCAAAAAATCACTGTACAAAACTATGGTGGCAGCCTTGCGCTTGGTTTCTACTTCTTCTGTCAAAAATCTTCTGGCCAGTCGCTGAACAGTTGGAATTTTGCTTTCAGCATCCCGTTTAGTAGCCGGGTCTTTCCCACTGGCGATTTCCGCCAGGATAGCCAACGCCTCTTTTCGTGCGGTATCAGGAGTCCAAGGGTTGCCGTGCCGTCCAATGGTAAACCACCGCTGCCGTCCCGCTACTCTGGTCTTGAGCGCGTATGTTTTACTTTGTCGTTGGCAACGTACAGCAAACCCAGAAATATCCGTATCCCAAATCAACTCTCTTGGGTTCAGGCTATCAACAATTCGCTTAGTTATTCGGGTTTTACGGTTTGACATTGATTGCTCGTTTCATTCTAGCTACCATATAGCAACCACATTAACACGAATTGACACGTAGTCAAACGTATAGTGAAATGAGTAAATCATTGAAAATACGGCGTAACTGCGTGTGTTACGAATGCATTAGTAGATAGGAATCTTGCATGGCATGCAAGAGGTCGTCGGTTCGATTCCGTCTAGCTCCACCATATTCCAGACTGTTTTCTATATATATTTGAATGGGTTAACGGGTGTCTCGATGTGCGTGAAACACCCGGTCACCGTTTTGTATGAGGTCCCGGGTCACCATCGGGTCACTTGTTTTTGGTGACAAATTTGGGTGAAATCCCCCAT
>JAAENI010000392.1 GCA_024224595.1 Hyphomicrobiales bacterium | reverse complement strand
GCGGATGGGTCTCCATAATACTCCATGCCGCGTGCGCTTAGTTGACTGCGCAGATAAAGGATATTGTTCAACAAATGCCAGCGAAGTTGTGCTCCTTCGTCAGACTGCACGATGTCCAGGGCTTTTGTTACTACTGCTACTTGCACCGGCGACAAGGCATTGGAGAATGTGCAACTCGGACTATAAAATCGCAGGTACTCTTTAACCGCACGACTATTGGTGGCGACGAACCCGCCATTGGAACCAAATGTCTTTGAAAAGCTGCCCATGACCAGATCAACTTTACCGAGCATGTTCTGGATTCCGATATGTCCAGTACCATCACTGCCCAGGCAGCCATAATCGTGAGCTACGTCGACCATCAATGTCGCACCATATTCACTTGCAGCTTCCTGCAATGCGGCAATATCCGGAGTATCACTGTCCATTGAAAACAAACCTTCGGTTACAACCATGATCCCGGCTTTTGCATCTCGCTGGCGGATTTTAGCGAGGCGAGCGCGACAATGTTCAATATCATTATGCCGGTATAGAAGAACATTCCTGGTGGCGGCTTGCGCGCCGGTTTGTAAGCAAGCATGTGAGAGTTGGTCCATCACGATATAATCATGTGAACGTATGAGCCCTTTGATCACACCAAAGCCTGCTGCCCATCCAGTAGGATACAGGATCGCCTCTTTCATTTGCAAGTGTTCGGCAATGCGTTGTTCGAGGGCAACTGAAGTAGAGGTGTTGCCAACTAATGCTGGCGAACCTGCTGAATGGACACCGAATACATCGATGGCTTCACGGGCGGCATTTGCTACTTCTGGATGAGAGGAAAGGCTCAAATAGTCCTGTGAGGCGAAATTGACTCCATTGCTTAAATTGCCGCAATCGTCTCGAACAGCACAACTTGCTGCAGGCCCGGTTTCAGTTGCTCTTGAAAATGGCCAGGTGCCAGACTGCCGACGAACATTTTGCCAATCATAGAAAGCATCGCAACGATCTATTAAATTCACATCCTTCATGACCCTATAGTCACGCATACTGCCTTCTAAGGCCGAGCTTGGAACACCGTCAGTTGTTTTGATAATATCCATCGATAAATCTCCTTGTTTTTGTCGATACATCTCCTTGTTTTAGTCTTTTTGGTTTTATACTTATTTGAAGTATGGTTGTTTTTCGGTAAATTTTAGTTAAATTCTGGGTGATATAGTGAAGTTTAGGCGATAAGCAACTGATATAGTCAAGGATTGGTTTCAATGTTTGTTGGGTGATTGGTGAAAGTCCAAGGAGAAGCATTTGAGTTACCAATCAAATTATTTGCAAATCACGCCGCTTTAGCCGATTGCCGGGCTGAACCTGTTCTTCGTTGTGCTGAATTTTTGAAAATCCAAAACGCGCGGCACATGGATTGTAAAACTATTGCCTTTGTCAACTGTACTTTCATGATCAATCCTGCATCCCATCGCCGCGGCCGTTTTGTTTGTAAACGTGAGATTCAAACCAGTGCCGCCATGTTTGCTGTAAGCGTGAAATTGGAAGGCATGTATATTGATCTTTCTGACACGGCCGTCAGAGCACTGGATCCGGTTACATTCCCCGGTGAATCCATATCCTGCCGATTCAATAAAGACGTATTTATTGGAAAGACTGGTTTGAATTTCAAATTCTAAACCTCGTTCACTTCAGATCCAGCTTATTTTCATTTGCAGCACATAAAATGGATCTGTTCCGCAATAACCTGTGTAATGGCGGACCGGGTGAGTAACTGGATCTTGTTCTGGCTGCAAACTACCTACATCTTATGACATTTGGAAATTACCTGGAGATTTATTCTATGGAAACGATCTTCAAAAAATATTGTCCGTTGCGACCGCAAATATCTCCATGCAATAGTTATCAGAATACTCACAAATCAATCTAGATTGGACACGGTTATTTATTCAACGGATCAACATGGCTGGGCAGAATTGTTGCCCGATTACACGCCACAACCGCAACTAACCACCTCGCAGCGCGTACCATGGGTTGTGGTCGGTGCCGGTTTCACCGGCTTGGCTTGCGCACGTCGTTTGGCTGAACTGCACCGCGATGAGGAAATCATCTTGCTTGAAGCGCGGCAGGTCGGCCAGGGAACGTCGGGACGCAATTCCGGGTTTGCGGTGGCAGTGACCTACTCAAATGGGGGATTTAGGGTAAAAGAAGAGGAAGATTACCGCCGAATTAATCGAATTAATCAGGCTGGATTGGAAATATTACGCAAACAGGTTCAAGAACTGGAAATTG
This sequence comes from Hyphomicrobiales bacterium, assembly GCA_024224595.1. Classification (GTDB taxonomy): domain Bacteria; phylum Pseudomonadota; class Alphaproteobacteria; order Rhizobiales; family Rhizobiaceae; genus JAAEMP01. The sequence continues at coordinate 949 of JAAENI010000392.1, read as the reverse complement.
ATTGCCAATGGCGCGAAGACGGGTTTCACCATCTGGCGGCAGACAAAATCGCAGTTTGCGAAACTGATTTGTATTTGCATTTTTTGAAAATGCTTGAGATTGAACATACCGCTCTGGATCATGAAATTATTTGTGATCGCTTGGGAACCAAATTGTATCACAGAGGGGTTCACGTGCCCGATGGCGTATTAATGCAGCCGGCGGCGCTGGTGCGTGGTTTGGCGGAGCGTTTACCCAGTAATATACAGCTATACGAACAAAGCCCGGTGTTGCAAATTGACACCGGCAGGCCACTGACGCTCAAACTGGATAATTGCGAAATAAAGGCTGACAACATCCTACTGGCAACCAATTACGAGGTTTCCAAACTTGGGTATCTCAATCAGTATCTGATTGGCAGCACATTGTCGGGCAGTTTCACACGGATTTTGACTCAGGAAGAACTGGGCAGTCTTGGTTCGCTTCAACACTGGGGTGTGCTTTCTCTTCATGGTGGCGGTGCAACTGTGCGCCTCACACCTGACCATCGTATTTGTATTCGCAATACGGCAGAATATCACGGTGGTGCATTGTTATCGGAACGTCAATTGACGGAAAGACAAAATATTCACAGGCAAGGATTTGAGAGCCGCTTTCCGCAACTGAAAAACGTGCCGTTTGAATATGCCTGGTCTGGTGTTGAGGGCATAAGTCGAAATTTTACAAACTTCTTTGGCAAACAGCACGAGCATGTCTATTTTGCCGGTGGATATAATGGCTCGGGGGTTAGTCGCGGCACGGCGTTTGGCACAGCGCTGGCCGAATATGCCAGAGGAGGAGCATCTCCTCTAATTGAAGATTGTCTGGCAAGTGCACCCGGTGCCTGGATTCCACCCCGTCCCCTGCTTGATGTCGGAGCCTATTTTAGCATTCGATCACGTTTTGCAGGCGTAGGGCTGGATAGATAAAT
>JAAENI010000391.1 GCA_024224595.1 Hyphomicrobiales bacterium | reverse complement strand
TTTCTGGTAGTTCAAATGAGCCAGTTCAACCTGCGCCCGCCCTTCTTTTGTCTGGGCCCGTTCACCAAATATTTCCAGTATAAGTGCGGTGCGGTCCAGTACTTTGCAATTCCAGGCCATCTCAAGATTTTGCTGCTGCACCGGGGAAATGGCATAGTCAATAATTGCCAACCCCACTTCAGACGTAGCGATCAGTACACCAATTTCTTCAACCTTGCCTTTGCCAAACAATGTTGCAGGGCGCTGATTGCGTATAGCGACGCCAAACGCCTCAACAACATTCAAACTGATAGCCCGGGCAAGCCCTGTAGCCTCCTCAACTCTGGATGCCAGTGAACGCTCAAGCTGCAAACCGCCGGATTCTGCCTGATCATTTATTCCTGAATTTTGCGATTTGTTGTTACGAAAGTCGGGAACAAGCACCACGGCCCGTTCTGCGACGTTTTCTTCTTCGCTGTTCCAGCGGTGCTTTGAATCGCTCATAATGTCATTGAACCCGGTGAACTCAAAACGATATCAGGCTTATTCAATTATTGTCTTCTTTCGATGTAGAATCCTGGGGTTCCTCACCCCCAAAATGTACCATTTGAGAAGGCATAATTGTAGAAATCGCGTGCTTATAGACAAGCTGGGCAATGCCATCACGTTTCAACAACACACAAAAATTGTCGAACCAGGTAACAACGCCGTTTAATTTGACACCATTAACCAGAAAAATGGTCAATGGTGTTTTTTGCTTCCTAACTTGATTCAGAAACGCATCCTGGAGATTTTGTGTTCTTTCAGCCATCGCACCGCAATTCCTTGTTTTTTTTGAGCAACCATATCATCGCCATGTAACATCGCTTAAAATCCGGACTAAACTGATGTCAACTATTGTTATAGAAGTGAGCATGGTCATCATACAAGTGATATTTTGCAAGAAATCATTTTGCCATTACGCACAGGTTCAATAGAGCAATAATCAACGTCTTTGCCAATATGAGATATTTAGCAGAGCCAGTATTGCAATTAATTCCAATCGGCCAGCCAGCATCAATACGATCAATATGATTTGAGCAGTTCCTGACATTTCAAAATATTCGGGCCAGCCTTGAGTACTGCTAACACTCCAATCCGGCCCGTAGGCAGGTCCCGCAGTGGTAAAATTTGCAATACTGGCAGTCAGAGCGGCCTGAAAATTCAGGTCACACACAGCCAGAAGACCCGCGCCAACAAATATCACGATGACCGCACTGGCAAAAAAACTCCACATGGCTTTCATCAGTTTAAGATCAAATACCTGGCTGCCAAATTGTGCGGAGCCAACAATGTTGGGAAAAATCAGGCAATTCAGTTCGTGCAGGGACTGCGAAAACATACCACCAATCCTGTACAGTTTTATTCCCCCACTGGTTGAAAACCCACAACCCCCGAAAAACAACAGTGTCAATACCAATATTGAGGGCAAAAGAGGAAATATTCCTGGACGTGACTGCAAACCACTGGTTGATATCAGGGATGCAGAATTGAACAAACCTTCTGACAGTGCGTAGACATGACTGGAACTGGATGATGATCCTGAAGCGGTATAAATAACCGACGAAAATGCCATTGCCACCATGACCCATATAGCAAAAAAGTAATAGCTCTCGCGATGAGCCAGTAAATATTCGCTGCGCCAGAGAATCAGCATTCTATGCCAATAGATACTTGTCGCACCAATCAGCATAAAAATCGCAACCACCACCATGCCGTCAAAACCAAGCGTTGTATCAATATTTTCTTTCCCCGGTAAAATTCCACCCGTCGACAAAGCGGTCATTGAAAGAATAAACCCGTCAAACGGAGACACGCCCAAAAGTAGAAGAATAGAAAAACAAAATGCCGTCAGGGTGATAGATATCTGAAGCAGTCTCAGGCAAAATTCGTGCAGTCGCATTGGATAGGCAACCAATGACTTGCCAAATGTATTATGCATTTCTTCACGCAATCCACCGATACCCGAAGGTGCCAGCACAACGCTTACTGTAATTAGTGTCGCCAGACCGCCCAGCCACTGCAACAGCGCCAGAAATGAAATGACCGACTTGGGAACCACATCCGGATTACCAATGATACTGGCTCCATTGGTGGTAAATGCTGAAAAAACTTCAAACAACGCCTCGACATAGCTGACACTGAGTAAATCCATAATAGCGATTGCGATAACTGTCGGAAATAATATCCAGGTAATCAGACAGAGATAGAATGCGCCCAGTCTGCTCAAAGCCCTGTTTCTGCCAATGATTGCAAGCAATATGCCAACTGACAAGAACCCCCAGGCTGCCACATGGGTAAATAGCTTGATGCCCGCTTCAAATTCTTGAAACCCGAATGCGATCAGCACCGGTATTATCATGGAAACAGATAAAAACGCTCCCATGGAAGCCAGATAAAATACAATTGCGATCATGATTGAAACTGCCGAATATACATATCACTCGCTTCAAAGTCACTCTGGGAAGAAT
>JAAENI010000390.1 GCA_024224595.1 Hyphomicrobiales bacterium | reverse complement strand
ATAACAGCCATCTTTTTAGCATACTCCAGGTCCGGGACCATCATTGCCAGCGGTTTGGCTTCACGGTTTTTGCGTTGTCGCAATCGGGCAACTGCCGCTTCATTATTTGCATCAACAGCAAGATGAAATCCACCGATTCCTTTAATTGCCCCAATCTTTCCTTCACGCAGCAGCTCAACAGTTTTGCTCACTGGATTTTCAGACTCGATACCATCAATCCAGACTTCTGGACCACACTCTGGACACGCATTTGGTTGAGCATGGAATCTGCGATTGCCTGGATCGTCATACTCGGCCTGACATTTTTCACACATCACAAATTCATGCATCGATGTGAACGGTCTGTCATACGGAATATGTTTGATGATAGTGTATCGTGGGCCGCAGTTGGTGCAGTTGGTAAATGGGTAACCAAACCTGCGGTCGGCAGGGTCATTGATTTCAGCGAGGCAGTCTTCACATGTAGCACTGTCAAAAGGAATCATAGTCGATGTGCCAGGCGAATCTGCAGAATGGATT
>JAAENI010000389.1 GCA_024224595.1 Hyphomicrobiales bacterium | reverse complement strand
TTTACGGAATCATCATTTGCATGAATAAATGAATTGGTCATCTCTGAATGTAATCCACCTATCGCTGGGCCGTCTGCCTGGTCGTCCCAGCCACCAACTTGCCGGTATCCGAGCATACGTACTTTTGAATCCTGAAACTTTAATCTGTTGTCATTTGGTGAAACATCAATTTCAAATTCGCCGGAAGAATTTTTCTGAACAATAGCGACGCCATTGGCATAGTCTTGTAAGAGCACTGGACCATATCCGCGATAGGCAGGCCAGGCGACCGTGATTGCTGAGACATCAACAGCCCAGTCGTTCGCATCAGCGTTGTTTGTCTGATGCACACTGGAGACCGTTAGCAAATCACTATTGACCCAATACGTGGCATGGTTTTTGGCCTGGCCTTTGTTGGTATACGTGGAAACAATATCGAAACCATTAATTCGGCCAGTTCCACTGACCACGATTGGTTGATCAGTTGCCAACGCTCGGTAGATGTAGTTTTTTGGTGATAACCCCGTAGGCAAATCGAAGATGTAGGCTCCCTGTGCTGCTGTGACAGTCTGTGCCATGACGGTATCTGCAGCTTGTTTTGTCAGCCCGCCCCAGATGGCCATGCCACTGCTCAAATTGAATGCTTTGTTTCCAACACCCGCGTTAAATTCACCACCACTTATACTACCTTTGTTTATTTTCAGCTGTACCGGTTCTAAGGCAGT
>JAAENI010000388.1 GCA_024224595.1 Hyphomicrobiales bacterium | reverse complement strand
GGCCCCACTCTCTCGCCAGTGTCCATTCACCAAACAAATTGGGCAGGATGGACAGGCGATAAAATCGGAACATGTTTCTGCGTGGCAGGCGTTTTTCGAGGCTTATGTTGAACATAGCTGAATTCTAGCTTAAATTAGCAACGGATTAAAGTCGGCATGCGAGATTTCCCGAGCTTTCGACAAGTGATTTTTGCTCTCATAAAATCCCCAAAGCGCGTTATTTTTTCGCTGAAAATCAGGGGTTCTGTGTCAACAAAGTAGAAATGTCACAATTGGGCAAAACGGTAACATGGCCAGACAGGGCGTAGACCCCAAATATCGGAGAACTGGCTGGCCATGCGTGAGCAGGTTCTTGAATGACCGGTGAGCGGACAAAACAACTATGTTGAGTTATTTAATTATCTAACTAACGACACGATTCATTTGTGTAAGCTCGCCAACAGCAGACAACTCGTTGGGAAGTCAACCACACTCCAGATGAAGGATAAAATAGTTCAAACTAAAAATCTTATTGAGTTTTTAAACTGCTGGGAAAGCGGAACAACATCTAATATTGCGATACTTAAGTGTGATTTAAGGTGTTTTTCATATTGTGCGAACATGGAAAAACTGAAAACCAAGATTTTTACAACAATTTTTCTGATGGCATTTTTCAAAAAGCTGGGAATTACACAATTCGACCCCAACCATGACCGTGTGATGATATGTGGTTCCATGGAAATGACCCAGGAATTGAAAAAGATGTTTGAATCCATGGGCTTTGAAGAAGGTGCAAACAGCCGACCGGCCAGTTTTGTCATAGAGCGCGCATTTGTCGGTTAGATCGATGTGTTAATCTACACATACACATGCGAAACGGCTCCTTATATGTGATCCATGATTACAAAGGAGCACACTATGACCAAGGCAATAATACTTTCAATGGCACTAAGCGCCATTTCACTTTCACTGATCGCATCAAGCGCTGCAAAAACCGGCAAAACCGAGGAAGTTGCTGCCGCATTTGCATGTTCACAACAGATTTGGCCAAATTTTTCGCATGGTTGCCTGTTGACCATCCAGGGTCAAAAATCAGATCGCACATTCCGGGTGGTGACTTTTTGACGCATATTTGATGAAAATAGGATATGCTCGCGTCTCAACTATTGACCAGAACCCAAATGCACAACGTGATGCGCTCAAGGTGGCAGGTTGTGAGAAAGTTATCACCGAGAAAGTATCTGGCGCATCACTCAAACGGCCAAAGCTAGAAAAACTTTTACGCTCCCTCAATGCTAGCGATGTTCTGACAGTCTGGCGATTAGATAGAGTGGGGCGATCATTGCCACATCTTCTCGATGTGGTGGCAGACCTGAAAGCGCGAGGCGTCGGCTTTCAGTCGCTCAATGAAACAATCGACACGACCACGGCCAATGGCGAATTGATTTTCCACCTGTTCGTCGCGTTAACGCAGTTTGAGCGCTCCCTGATTGTCGAACGCACACAGGCGGGGCTTAAGGCGTCCGCTTGGTCAAACGCACAACATCTTGTGGTTTGATATTATGGATATTAGCAGGATTTTTTTGGCTGGTTCCAATCGGATAATGTCCATTATGGAACGTCGTCAGTTTCTTCGAAACTTTCGAAACCCATTCCGGTGATGCCAGCAGCTACCAATGCATCATGCATTTCATTGCTCATCAGAATACCGATTGTTGAAACCATAAATTTGTCGATCCAGATATGATGCTTACCGATCAAATTTCGGCTAAAGACGAATTCACCGCCACCCCTTGGATACCACAAATTTCGAAATAGCTTTGTAGTCTTGTCCCGATCAACAGTATCCAACCGGTTGCATGGGAAAAACCAGTATCTTTGACCAGCCGAAGTGTCATTAGACCAAAACAGCTCAACGGGAAAAAATTGATGAACATCAGGCTCAAGCTGCTCAACGACATCTTTGAATTTACCATCAACCAGATACCCTCCCCCCATATATACATCTGTGATGTTGCGTTTGGGGCCTTTGACTTTAACCTTAGTCGGCAAATGAGTTGGATCAACCGCCCGACCTGCATAGGTGCTGAACGGATTGATCTCTAATCCATCATCCTGGGTCAGATCGACAGGGCCAACTTTATATAGGTCTCCGTCTAACCGTACGGTTTCATAACTGTACATCTCTTGATCGTCCTGGAAAAAGCGATAAACCATTCTTGTTTTATTCTCCTCAATTCTATCTTGGGTTCGTCCCAACAAAGGTACATAATCCACCATAGCATTTTTGTTTATCCGTTGAACAGACGGGGGTTTTAAAGCGCCTCTGGCTATGTTTGCCGTAAAATGTAATTCAGAAACTGGCGAAATTCACATTATTGAATCTAAATTCTCGGCATCAAGTGACGTATGAAACAGAATCTCCTAGTCTGTTTCAATGGCCGTTCAGAGCCCAATTTTCATGAGCTGCTATCATTTGCTTGGCCAATTTGCGACGCCAATACGAAGGAGATTTGTTTTAGCATTCGTTGTACTGTGAGCGTTTGGGGAACCCCACCTAACGCGTGTTGATGTTCTCAGCCGTATTGCAGATCACAAGATCAACCGCATTGCAAACATATCGAGCGCTTCTCATCATCGCTCCATGTCCGCCGTACCCGTTTCTTAGCCAATTTACGCACCCCGCAAGTGTCCACTTATTCGAAGCGGACACTAACTCATGCTATCAACTGCTGTTAGGTGGGGTTCCCCAAACGCTCACGTTGTACTAGCGGTCTGGCAAGCTCAATCATCGGGTTTGAAGCAGAATTACATATTTTAAGAATTGGTTCTTATTTTTTTAACAGAAATTGGTTATTATAAATGAAAAATTATTACATGGTTCCAATTAAATGACTAGTTTACTTAAAATACTGCTGCGCTGTAGACCGCAAGCAACTGTAATGTTAATGGCTACCTTGTTGAACGCTACGGCATTGACACCGAGTAAGGCAGATACTGAAGATGCCACCTATCAAAACCTGCGCAACGCCTTCGCAGAACAGTATGGAAATCGGTTAAGTTCACAGAAATTTACTGAGTACCTGAACTTACTTTTCAGGACGGTTGATTTTGACGGTCAAGGCATTTCGCAGTCCAATATTAACCTGCATAGAAAGATGCGTTCTGCACAGATGCGTGCGCTGGTTGCCAGCCGGATCCTGATGTATGATCTTGATGCAGATGGTATCGTCAGCCGCGTCGAGGTTGAAACCGCCCTGTTGGCCAGGAATAGACCTCACATGGGCAGATCGGGTGGAAAACTTAGCGATCGGTTGAAAAGCCGGTTCCAAAAACAGGTGGATAGCCTGTTTGAAGGTGATCCAAACAAAGATGGAAGACTAGAACTGTCGGAATTCGGAGAACTTTCCAGGCAAAGTCCGTACAACCGATCCTCTGCCAGGTGGGATCATGAAGGTGTCGCGTCAGCATTTTTGGCGCTTGATCCAAACCAGGACGGCAGTGTGACGCAGGCAGAAGCAAGGTCCATAATGGCTAGAGCCTACGACGGTGTAAAGATTTCTCCGCAGATATTTGCTACCCGTGGCAACTTCCGTCCTAAGGACTCTTGCAAAGTTCCAGATGTTCCAGCAGGCGCTAAAGTCATTCTAGTAGGTGCCTACGAAGGGAGCTCCGTTTCTTCTGTTACAGTCGCCGGCCAAGACGAAGAAACTTCGACCAACAAATTGGTCGTTGAGAACGGCAAAGAACCACTCTATCTCTTATTGACGTCCTATACGCCAATGGTCTGGCGTTTGACCGGTGCCACCGATCGGATTGCCAATGTGGTGGTGGCAGGTCGCGCTGACAAAGACATGAACGCGGTTATGGCAGGTGTAACCGGCATAGCTAAAGGCAAGGTGTCTTTTCTGTCTACACGTAGCTGCATCCCCTATTTTTATAAGCTCGGTGGAATTGAAGGGGCCCGCGCGAAAGCAGCGATGTTTAATTTGGTTGGCCGCAAGCCGGACTACATGCTGGGCATGTACACGTTACACGAGATGCAGCTCCCATCGGGCAACCACAAGGTGGCCAAGAGCCGCCACCCTTCACGCCTCACGATTGTTGATGGCGACAAAGAACTTCGGCAAGTTGATGAAGGTGACACTGGCAAAGCAATAAGATTACTCCAAAAGAGGGGTTCATGGCCCGAACTCGAACGCTCACTCCTGCGATTCAATCCTGGTGGTGTAGTTAAGATTAACGTGAAATCAGTAGTGAGTGACGCACCAACTCACGACTACGAAGTATTGCCCCAGGAAACTGGCCTCCTGCAACTGGTTTCAAGCGGAGCATTGAATGTCATTTCCCGCGGTCAGTTCAAGATTGTAAAAAAGATTCGGTACCCCGCCCGTCTTACAGGCTCGCACAGTGTGAAATTCTTGCTGAAAGCCGGTGTGCCGGAACCTGATGGTAACCCTGGACATTCCTGCGTTTTCTCCGAGGACAAGGGTGAACCGGTTGCGGGGCATTGTTAGGTTGTAAAACACTACTTTCCTGTTGGCATATATCATTTTGATAGCAGAACACCCCTTTGTCCTATCTGTGCGTAGACATATATTCAAATAGCGACATTGCCTGAAGGTCTCAAAAGTCCGCAGTGCCGCCATTCGTCTGGAATAAGCCCAGCAGCAATTTTGGATTAATTCCCATCATTTGAGTGATTTGTTTTTGCGTCAGAAATTTCACCGAATGCAGACGTTCGGTTTGTTTTCTGAAACCCGCGATCTGTCTTGATAAAGGCATCGAGCATATGCGGAATGATATC
>JAAENI010000387.1 GCA_024224595.1 Hyphomicrobiales bacterium | reverse complement strand
TCTGGTGCGCTTGCAAATAGTTGAACAGGAACTTCGCGGAAGAACAGTCGACCAGACATTTGCCGATGATTTTCTGCGGGTTTTGACTGACGCTGTGGACACAGCAATCCCAGGCAGGGCCTCACAAGTCTACAAACGTCGTGCGATAATGGGACTTGGCCTTGATATGCTGCATAGCCTGTTTTGCAGGCAATATGAATATTCCGGTTCATTGGGGGAAATGGCGTGAAACATATTTCCAGCCCGCTGGCGATACTGGATGGTTATGAAAAAGTCAGTGGCCGTCTTACCTATGCAGCAGATATTGAAATTGAAGGATTGCTGCACACCAAGCTAATTTTCAGTACCATTGCCCATGGAAAAATCAAGAAGGTAAATATTGAGGACGCTCTTGCCGTTCCAGGTGTTGTCGGCATATTCCATCACGGCAATACGCCAGACAATACTTATAACAGCACCATATGGTTTGAAGGTCAGGAAGCGCCGGAAGATGAGCAAATGTTCCCCCGCACAGTTCGCCATGTTGGTGACCGGGTTGCGGCAGTTGTTGCCCAAACAC
>JAAENI010000386.1 GCA_024224595.1 Hyphomicrobiales bacterium | reverse complement strand
TGCAACCGCAACGCCTGGGTGATAAGAACTCAGACCAGGCATCATATTGCCATAGTTGCCCGAACCGCAGCGGGCGTAGTTCGGTGGCATGCCAGTCTGGAAAAGGGCGTTCGCCTCTTGTGAATCCATGCCACGTCGGCCAATGGAATGGGTAGTGGGAACTGCGTTGCCAGAATACATCGAATCCGGACCAATTAGATCCTGGCACTTGATCGGCTCCGCATTTTTATTGATCCCATTAGTGATACCCTGACCTCCTATCCTGCTATCAAGCGTGCCATCTCCCAGTCGCACTTCACCGAGCGCTAAGGTGTTCGACAGACCGTCGGTGATGTCTTTCAGTCTGACACTGCGTCTCTTACAGTTGTCGTTATCCCAATCAGCGTTACCGCTACAGTCAAAGCCTGAAATGAAAGCACCCTGCGTATCATAGAAATCATCTTTTGTTGACTGGCCAAAACGGTCTCCATGGCAGGCAGCATAATTAGCACCAGCACGAGTATTTGCCCCGTTGGCTTTTACTGTACTGAAATAGTCAGAGGGGCACAGCCAAGCATCAACAACGTTATTGAGTTCAGGCTGGTTGGAATTTGGCATGTATCCTCCATTGACAGCTGCGTTCTCTATCTTTCCAAGGATTGTTTGGTAACGAGTAAGCTCTTCCATGTAAGGGAGAAGAATGTATCGCCATCCCCACCGAGCACTCTGATTATCTATCCCCATGATTGCATACAGATCATGAGACCGAGAGTTTGCCGGCAGCTCTTGCTTCGCACTTTCGTAATTTAAGACGGCAAGTTGCAGTTGTTTGAGTTTGTTGACACACGAAGTCCTACGAGCAGCTTCCCGAGCCTGCTGAACAGCAGGAAGAAGCAGGCCTACCAAGACACCAATAATGGCAATGACCACAAGAAGTTCTATCAGCGTGAATGCACGCCTTTGCAAATGTTTTTGCATGATCCCAGTTCCTTTCAAAAAAGTAAAAAAAGATAAGAGAATCAAAGGTGATTGATTTTGAATACTTAAAAATTGAAACAAAAATTTCCCACAGGGCTCGGCGAAAATGCTTTGTATAAAACGCTAAATCCCCTGCAACACGATCTGAAATACCATGTTATAACATCGTCAAACCCGCTCTGGTTATACAGGATTAACCGTCAATTGCCAAAATTTTTTCACTTTTTCCGTCTACAGCAGCAGTCCCAGGGTCGGCCTGCGGTACAACCACATAGCAACCTGCGTAATTTGCAGGGACAAATGGGCAATTAGCGTTCACAATTCAGAGCCAAAACACCAGTGTGCAGTTCTTGTTTTGAACATTATCAGCGAACTTTTTCTTTTCCCGGTATGGATGCTTCACCGGCTCCATCGAATCAAGATCCAAGCCCTAAAACCTTTTTGCAGTACAGGATACTCCGCTCTAGCTCCGAAATCTGGTGAATCTTTTTGGCCTGGAGCTTGTCTTTGGTAGCTGGCCGAAAAGTGGGTATCGGATTTCCTTTTTTTGCCAGTGCGAGGAATGCAGAAAAATCTTTTGCCAGTGCATTTGGGAAAAGATTCCAGAAATCATGCTCATAAATTGGAAATGATTTTGGAAATCCTGAAATTGTCTCAATATGAACGGTTACGTCAGGGCACTGTTTCCTGAATATTTCAAAGAACCTCTTGAAGTCGACGCACCCTTCTCCCATTGCTGTCCACTGGGTCGTAATGCCATTCTCAGACTCCCAGATCATGGTGTCACGAAGACTCGTTGTGAGTACATATGGTGCAAGATTCAAAAGCGATTGCACTGGATCCTCGAGTGTCCAACAAGCATTTCCGGAATCAAAGTTAACGCCCACGAAATCAGGGCCGGCCTCTTCTACCAGGTGTTTGAGTTCTCGTGA
>JAAENI010000385.1 GCA_024224595.1 Hyphomicrobiales bacterium | reverse complement strand
AGGGTTTGAGCCCGGTTTGGCTTCACTTGATTTGCCTTGCATTTCGCGCAAATCGGATTCCAGGAGTGCTATGCGCTGAGTCAGGCGTTGTATGTTGATTGAATTTCGTGAATGCTCAATATCCATGAGCAAAATTTTAATGACAACTATGACGATAGCGATGGTCAACGCCAGGATGGGTGGGTAAGCAATTCCCAGGTATTTGGCAAATTGATCAATCAGTGTCGGGAACAGACCAAGCAAGGCAAACATACCCGCCATCGCAATCCACCACAGGCCATATTGCACCCGCAGGTGATCCTTGCGAATCAGGGTTACGATGGCGAATGCCGTGGCGATGCCTATGATGCCTGTTATTAATGAAACCATTTCAATTGTTAAAGCCGCCCATGCGAGAGCTGATATTATAGAACAGTCTTCGATGTTGTTGCTTGTATCTTATGCCCCGTTTACTAAAACTGCGCAATAGTTTGTAGGCTATTTGCCGCGTTATGGGCAGGAATGATGACCACGCACTAAAGTTGAGTAAGTCGCATGCTGTTACAGATCATCT
>JAAENI010000384.1 GCA_024224595.1 Hyphomicrobiales bacterium | reverse complement strand
CCCATTTCGCGGCTAAACTTGCATGTGGCAGTTTTTCAGCAAAAAATTTTAAGCCCGACACTTTTTATTGACGCGCGACACTAAAGCGTGACATATTAATGTCGTTCTTTACTGATTTACGCTATCATTTTGGAAGATTGTTTCCATCTGCTGCTGCAGAAAGCTTCCGCCATCCCCGACCCCTTCGAGCAGGCGTTTTTCGTGATGGTGCAGTTGCCTTATCTGCAGCCCTTTGAGGATGTCAACAAGCGTGTCTCTCGTCTTGGAGCCAACATCCCACTGATTCGGAACAACCTGTGTCCCCTCTCCTTTATCGACGTGCCCGAGCGGGCGTACATTGATGGCACTCTGGCCGTGTATGAATTCAATCAGATTGATCTGTTGCGGGATGTATTCAGCTGGGCCTATGAACGTTCGTGTCAACGATACCTTGCAATCACGCTGACAATGGCTGAGCCCGATCCCCTGCGTATCCGCTATCGGGAGGCATTGATCCTGGTCGTGCAGGCAATTATCCGGAACCGTAAGATGCCATCAGCGCAGAATGTTCTGCGCCTGGCAGATAAAT
>JAAENI010000383.1 GCA_024224595.1 Hyphomicrobiales bacterium | reverse complement strand
GCGTAAAGATCGGTGATAGCGAATCAGAGTCATTCTGGAAAGAGACCTTTGACTGGCTTAAGGGGCGTGGCCTTAAAGGCGTTGATTTCATTGTTTCTGACGACCATAAAGGTTTGGTAAAAGCGGCCAAGCGCTGTTTTGCCGGATCAAGCTGGCAGCGGTGCCAGGTTCATTTGATGCGCAATGTGTTGTCGTATACGCCTTCAAAGCATAAAGCCGATATGCGCCAAGGGTTAAAGCGTATTTTCAGATCTGACACGGCAGGCGAAGCCAGGCAGCGATTTGATGAACTGGCTGAACAACTCGAAGGCAAAGCGAATAAAGCACTGGAATGCCTGGAGAATGGGCTTGAAGACGCACTTACAGTAATGTCGTTGCCTGAAAAGTATCGGCAGCGCCTGAGAACGTCAAACATGGTTGAACGCCTCAATGAAGAAATCAGGCGACGTGAGCGAGTCGTGCGGATATTCCCAAACCAGGAATCAGCCTTACGTTTGATTGGTGCCGTACTCGCCGAACAGCATGAACAATGGCAAGAAAGAAAATATTTTGATATGAGTGAATTCCACGAATGGAATTTAGATCGAAAAACCCAAGCCGCTGGCAATATTGACAGCATTAACTAACCGAAAATTGAAATCCTGTAGAACTGAATTTACAGCAAATATTGGACTTGACCTCTTCCAGCATACGCTGACGCAAAGGGCTGATGGTTTTGTTAGACTTAGTCATG
>JAAENI010000382.1 GCA_024224595.1 Hyphomicrobiales bacterium | reverse complement strand
ATACGCGGTGTATCTTGGCCTTTGTGTCGCAGATTTAGTTTGCCTTTCTCTTGCCGGATACGCAAAATATAGCCGCCCAACGCTCCACCGACGGTGGTCAGCGTCAGCACCCCCAATGACATGAACTGGGTCAAGATTAGCAAGCCACCCAATCCGGCCGCACCTGCAAATGCCAGCCCGATCTTGATATTCGCCCGCGTTGACGATCGTCGCACCTCCTGCTGGATTTTACGTTGAGACTGTTTTACCAGCTTGGTCTTGGCACGCTCGGCATTCATGCGGATGGTTTCACGCTCTTTGGCATGGTATTCTTTCAACCGGCTGATTTCATCCTTGCGCTGATGCGCTGCTATCGAACCAAACCAGAATGCGGTCAAAAACCCTGCGATCAATACTGGAATCGCCAGCCGCAGCCAGCCCCAGTTTTCCAGATCTGCAGGGGCAATCAGCACTAAGGCAATCGTGATGACTTGTAAAAGCAGGATGCCGGAGATATATTTCAGCATGATTTTTATCCTGATGTTTTGAAACGGTTTTCGGTCCTCAACGCTATGATTTATTGAGATATTGTCAGTCCAGGATAACGTTGTGACATCCAATGAATCAGAATCAAATTTGGTTGAATTTGAACAGCGGGATTCACTATAAATTAGGCACAGACAAATTATCAGGTTT
>JAAENI010000381.1 GCA_024224595.1 Hyphomicrobiales bacterium | reverse complement strand
TTGGCGGCGCTTGTTTGCCGTCCTGATAATTCGTCATAATCAGTGAGCGCATAACCAACCAAGTGACCACTTGCATCGTAAGCGCCAACAAAGATGCTCGATAGCGGCAAACCAGTGAGACTGTCCGAAACAACACCCGAAATGGCGCCGCTCGCTTGCTCAAGTTCAATAATTTGATCTGATGTCATGTCGCCATAGTTCAACGTCACAACCGCATTAGAGGCATCATCAAACCAGTCACCGCCGCCAAGATAAGTTGAAGCAAATCCAGTTGGTTGCGGCACAACCTGCACTTTATAGCTGCCCGGGAGCAGTCGATTAATGCGCCAGCCGCCATTGAATTGAACAAAATCAAAACTGGCGACTTTGCCAGATTGTGAATCGTAAGCGACAACTGGCATGCCGTCGAGCGTGTCACCGCCTGCTGCAAGAAAATCATCGCCAGAGGATAGATCAACAAATCCCTGAATCACCGCACCTTTGTCCAATTGAATATCGATATTATTAACAAGTGAATTGTCCAAGTTGATAACATTCGCCTGATAAAAACTGCGTTGATCGTTGAAATATTCGGATAGATAATTGACATCACCGTTAAAGCCGGTGAGCGCCGCCACTTTATAGTTTCCAAAGGGTAGCGGACCTAACCTGAAATTGCCAACACTGTCAATTTCAGCAAGCGGAAACCATGGAAAGCCCGAAGTATCTTCAACAGCTACGATTGTAATATCTTTTACAGGTACGCTTGTCTCAGCATCAACAACAGTTCCAACAATAAAATTAGG
>JAAENI010000380.1 GCA_024224595.1 Hyphomicrobiales bacterium | reverse complement strand
TATCTTTTTAGTTATCGAAAAATCAGTGCAACATCACTGAGGCAGATTATCCCCGTTCAAGTAACTTTTTATGGTTTGAATTATATGAAAGCTCTCAATCGAAAAAAACTTAACGATTTGTTCATTGCGGAAACCTCGCAATTTACGAAAAATCACTCAAAATCCATCGCGTTGTTGGAAAGGGCCAGGCAGTCTATGCCCAACGGAGTTCCCATGACCTGGTTAATGTTGTACAACACTTTTCCGGCACCTTTTGTCGAGACAGCCAGTGGGGCCTATTTTACTGATGTAGACGGTCATAGTTATCTCGACATGAACGTCGCTGACATGAGTATGTGTACTGGCTACGCCGCAGAGCCTGTGGTGGAAGCTATCAATGCTCGCATGGCGGCAGGACACCAGTTTTTGTTGCCCACCGAAGATGCGATAGTGGTGTCGGAAACATTGTCAGAGCGGTTTGGTCTGCTGTTCTGGCAATACACGTTGTCAGCTTCTACAGCCAACACCTAGGCAATACGTCTGGCCCGATCATACACCGGCAAAGAGAAAGTATTACTGTTTGATGGAAAGTATCACGGCCATATCGATGCGACGCTGGTTGCGTTGAATAACGGTGTAAATATCGTTGAAGGCGCTGGGTTACCCTCCCATTGTACGGACACAGCTGATATAGTTCAATTCAACGACCTTAATGCAACTGAATCCGCATTAAAAAACGGAAATATCGCCTGTATAATGACTGAGCCGGCACTGACAAATTGCGGCGTGATCATGCCAGAGGAATTTTTTTTTGATTCACTGCGTAATCTGGCCGATCAATATGGGGCTTTGCTGATCCTTGATGAGACACATACCCATGTTTGTGCATATGGAGGATTGACACGTGCCTGGCAGCTCAAACCGGATGTGCTGGTTATTGGCAAAAGCCTTAGTGCTGGAATCCCGATTGGCGCCTATGGTTTATCTTGCGAATTGGCGGCGTATTTTGAAGAGATGACCGATCCCGGTTTACCCCACAATGATCAACTGGCAACTGGTGGGACCTTGTTTGCCAATGCTCTTTCGATGATTGCTGCTCGGGTAACACTGGAGT
>JAAENI010000379.1 GCA_024224595.1 Hyphomicrobiales bacterium | reverse complement strand
TTTGTAGAAGAAGGTGAAACAGCCATCATCAGCCGCAAAAAGGTGCAACTTTTTGATCCTGAAGGTCAACCAGTGTCTCGAAAGCCTCACCAATCTGACCTCCAAATTGATTCTGTGGACAAAGGTCAATTTCAACACTTTATGCAGAAAGAAATTCATCAGCAGCCAGAAGCGGTTGCCAATACACTGGAAGGCCGATATTCATCGCAATCGGTACTGGATGAGGCCTTTGGCCCGAGTGCTGCAGCTATTTTTGATCAGGTAAAAGCCGTACAAATTATAGCTTGTGGCACCAGTTATCATGCAGGCCTGGTTGCTAAATACTGGCTTGAGGAAATGGCATCGCTGCCCTGCCAGGTTGAAGTGGCCAGTGAAGTGCGCTACCGAAAAAATGTGGTCATGCCGGACACCTTGTTTGTGGCTATTTCTCAAAGTGGAGAGACTGCAGATACCCTGGCCGCCTTGCGGGAAACAAAAAATAACAGCAATTATCTGGCAAGACTGGCCATTTGTAATGTTCCTGGATCTTCAATGGTAAGAGA
>JAAENI010000378.1 GCA_024224595.1 Hyphomicrobiales bacterium | reverse complement strand
GCGCTCAGTGCGATATCATGCAGTTCCCCGCGATTGTGATCTGATCTGCGCGCCATTGAATTTCATCCATTATTAACCAACAGGAACAACTTCAAAATAATATATTGAACATTGTTCATAATCAACCTATATATTTATTGAGCAGCGTTCAATTAACTACACGAGCAACAAATTGACCATCTACAAATTCAAGCCACACTTTCAAAATGCTTTACGCCCAATGGTGAGTTTTCTTGCAAAACACCAGGTCACTGCCAATCAGGTTACGATAATTGCCGCATTGGGTTCCATCATTGTTGGTGCATTCATTGCGCTAAACAACGATCTACGCTGGTTGTTTTTGACAATTCCAGTCTGGTTTTTCATTCGTATGGCACTTAATGCAATTGACGGTATGCTGGCGCGCGAATTTAACCAGAAAAGCAAACTCGGTGCCTATCTCAATGAGATTTCGGATGTGATTTCCGACGCAATTCTTTATTTGCCATTCGCATTTTTGTCGCCCTTCAACCCGTTGTGGGTGGGGGGTGTCATTTTCCTGTCAACACTGAGTGAATTCGCCGGTGTTCTTGGCCCAATGGTTGGCTCATCGCGCCGCTATGACGGTCCAATGGGGAAAAGCGACCGGGCAATAATTTTTAGCGCACTGGCACTGGCGGTGGGCCTTACCACCGCTTTACCCCAATGGACAGCATGGGTCATGCCCTGCCTGGCTTTGCTGCTGTGCCTGACAATCTTCCGCCGCGTTCACAATGGCTTGCGCGAAATCCAGCAATAAATCACTGACCAAATCAAAAAGGAAATATTGAAAAATGAATTCACGCACAGCTGTTGAAAATACATTCATCACACATGACGGCGAAGAACTGTTT
>JAAENI010000377.1 GCA_024224595.1 Hyphomicrobiales bacterium | reverse complement strand
GGGTGCCGGTGCAGCTGGAGCGCTGAATATGTGGTATGATGCAGATATCGACGCAATCATGCCCCGCACCGCTAATCGCCCCATTCCTGCCGGAGTTGTGGCACCTGTCTCTGCCCTGACATTTGGCATATTGATGGCTTTCATGTCAGTGATGACATTGGGGGTTCTGGTCAACTGGCTTTCAGCCTCACTGCTTGCATTCACCATATTTTTCTATGTAATAGTCTATTCCCACTGGCTCAAGCGTTCGACACCGCAGAACATAGTTATTGGCGGTGTGGCAGGAGCATTCCCACCGGTGATTGGTTGGGCCGCTGTGACTAATTCAATTGGTTTTGAAAGCATCATCCTCTTTGTTATCATACTGGTCTGGACACCACCTCATTTCTGGTCCCTGGCTCTCTTCAGATCCGATGACTACAAAAAAGCAGGCATTCCTATGATGCCGATTGTCGCTGGAAATCGTTCGACCCAGAACCAGATATTCGCCTATTCGGTTCTTCTGGCAATTGTTGGTGTGCTACCCTGGGTATTCGGTTTTGGCGAGTATTTCTATGCTGTAGTTTCCATTGTGCTTGGGTTGATATTTGTTTATTTGGCATTTGCTGTTCTGCAGATGTCATCCGGTGATGATGAAATGAAACCTGCCAGGAAATTGTTCGGTTTTTCGATATTCTACCTGTTCACGCTTTTTGCCACTCTGTTGGTTGAGGCGCTGTCGGCAAGATTGATTTAGAGGTCGCTATTGTGGAAGACGAACGCATCCAATTGAATGACAAGCAAAAGAAAGCCAGGCGCGCCAGAAGTATTGCTATTGCTGTTTTGCTAGGATTGCTGGTCTTTGTTTTTTATTTTGCCACGGTACTAAAATTCGGACCGGCAGTTTTAGAACGCCCACTTTGAGGAAACATACAAACCAATACGTGGTTGAGACAACTGAAACGATGACAAGACAAGCACTCTATCCCAAATCAGAACGCGCCAATCGTGGTGTCTTTTTGGCATGCGTCGGGGTGGTTGCAGGGATGGCAGGAATGGCCTACGCAGCGGTGCCACTGTATCAGATGTTTTGTCAGGTCACAGGTTATGGGGGCACCACCCAGCGTTCAGAAGTGTTAACTGACATACCTGTGCTTCAGCGCAATATTACCATCCGGTTTGATGCCAATATAGCCGGTGGCATGGATTGGAACTTTAAACCGGTTGATCGACAGGTTACAATCAAGCTTGGTGAGCAAAAGCAAATTTCGTATATAGCTCAT
>JAAENI010000376.1 GCA_024224595.1 Hyphomicrobiales bacterium | reverse complement strand
TTTAGGTTTTTGCAGCCAGGTAGAGTGTATTCCAGGCATCAATCGTCACCATGGAAATATCGATCCATAAACCATGAGAAGCAATCAATCGAACTTTCTTATCGGGCCGTTAATTCAGAGCTAGACCGGACCGCCCTGAGCAGCTCAGTTTGTGGATTGCCAAAATAGCGGCAATACAGACCCTAATGAAAGAAAGTTCACTATAACAGCAAAAAGTTATGGTTTATCCATTTTAAATTTGATCGAAGACAAATCTGACAGCAGGGCACTTGCGACATCATCATCCAGTGGTAGCAATGGTGGAGCAACCGTTGCCCAGACTGGATCTTCATGGAAATGAGCGATCATCGTTTTGACAGCCGCTATCATCGGATAGTTTTGAATCGTTTTGCGAATTTCCGTTGCACGTGCTTGCAAGTCATCTGCCTCAGCCGTTTGCCATTTATCGAAAACCTCTCGAATGCCCGAAGGATTAACACTTCCGGTTGCCGTAATGCAACCGCTGCTGCCAGCACGAAGGCCCTGCAACAGGAAAATTTCCGAACCAGGAAAAACATCAAAATCCGGATATTCACGAAGCAGAGTTTGTGTATTTGACCAATCGCCCGAACTGTCTTTGATGCCGACAATTGTGTCTGGATACGCCTTGATCAGACGGCCCACCAGTTCAATGCCGAATGGCAAAATTGCAATCGGCGGAATATGATACAAATAGACACGCAAATCAGTGCTGCCAACCTGTTGCACGACCTCAGATACAAATCTGAATATGCCATCGTTATTGGCGATTTTATAATAAAATGGTGGCAGTAAAAGCACCCCACCGCATCCTGCAACAGTAGCTTTTTGTGCCATTTTGACAGCTTCATCAAGTGAGCATGCGCCAGCACCGGGCATTAACTTTGCAGCAGGAACGCCGGCCTCAATGAGTTGGTCAAAAAGCTCGCAACGTTGACTGAATGACATGGAATTAGC
>JAAENI010000375.1 GCA_024224595.1 Hyphomicrobiales bacterium | reverse complement strand
GGCGCAAATATGGACATTCCAGCGATGTTGTTGATAAGATCACTCTGGCTGTCGATCACCACAATGGATGCTTTGCCAGAAACCACGGCATCAAGATCATGCAGGATGAGGTGTTGTAAGGTTTGGGTTTTGCCATGGCCGGAACCAGCCACTATATGGTGATGCTCAAAGCGAGTGGCATCTGGCAAAGAAATTGGCACTGTGCAATCAAACAGCGCGGCAAAGGGTGTCCCTGCCAAATAAGTCTTGATCAACTGACGGGCAGGCATTGGTCCTATTTTGGTGGGTAGCTTGACTGCTTTAGGCTGGCTTCCCGGAGCACCACCAGATGCCGCAATCAGATTATATTCCAGCCTGGCCTTGAGATTGGCTGTTGTGTCAAAATTTTCTAGTTCAGGTGCAAATGGCAGCTGTACCATGGCTTCTATTATTTCTGGCAGTTCCGAGATGTTATCTACCAGTGAAGTATCAAAGCTGAGTTCGCCTGAATCATCGTTGACTGGTTTAATAAGACTGGGATATTGTTCGACAAGCGGTGAGACTGCAACACCAATCAAGTTAGCCACATCATCAATTGCCTCATCGATATTACCCAATATCTTGGCGGTTCGGCGCAGCTGGTCTTCGACTTCCCAGATTTCTGAACGTATCGGTTCGCCATCGTTTTTGAGAGCGTCTGGAATGGCAAACAATG
>JAAENI010000374.1 GCA_024224595.1 Hyphomicrobiales bacterium | reverse complement strand
CTAAAACCAAGACTCCCCGTGTTTTGTCCTGAACGCTTGCTGTTCGATATGCGGAATGGAACTTGGTTGGTGGAAACCATCCACTGCCCGGCAGGTGATGCTTGCATCACTGAGAGGGAGGGCCAGCGGCCATGTGTGTCGCGTTAACAGGCCGAACACAAGACTGCATCTGACAAAATATAATTACTTCAAAAAAAGGCTTGCAAAAAGGGAGCCATCCACACAGGACAAAGCACCGTTTTTGAATTTGTCTACTGTCCAGCCTGCGACACGCCCTTCATCTTCACTTTGTGCCATTAGGCGACATACAGCGACGCTGTATACCTTCTTCAAATTAACGCCCCCTATTGCTGAATATAATTGCAATGCATTCTTTTCTTGTAATTGACAATATATTGCCTATATAGCATAATATTGCTATATGGAGAACGGTATGGAACACACACCCGAGGCCGCCGCATTTACCAATCTGATCCTGGAAGTATTCAGGCTCAATGGTAAATTACTCAGCGAAGGAGATCGACTGACCAAACCGGTGGGACTGACTAGTGCTCGTTGGCAAGTGCTGGGGGCAATAGATATTGCTGGCCATTCGTTGACGGCACCCCAGATCAGCCGCCGTATAGGCAGTTCACGTCAGGCGGTCCAGCGGATCGTAAACGACCTTGAGCGTTTGGGATTTGTTGCGACCAAAACCAATCCCGATCATGTTCGCGCCAAACTGATTGAACCCACCGCCACCGGGAACCAGGCGCTAAGCCGTATCAGAATCAAACAACTTGAGTGGTCGAATGATCTGGTGAGGGGTATGGATGCAGATCAATTGAACGAGGCGGTTAAAGTACTGAAGGAATTACTTTCACGCTGTGAAAATTTGAAATTCACCGAACAGCAGTCGACTGTAGCTGCCTTATGATTGTTTAGGAACCTGATATGAAAACCAAAGTTCATGCCATTGCTGGAGTAATCGGCTTTCTTTCCATCTTGTCGTTCTGGACTTCGACCCTGTTTTCGGAGATTTTTGGTACGCCGGAAATGATCGCATTCGTTAAGAACATGATCTTGTGGGGCATGTTTGTGCTGATTCCGGCGATGGCCATCGCCGGCGCCTCAGGCATGTCCATGGGTGCAAAACGAACGGACGCACCGGCTGCTGTCGCAAAGAAGAAACGCATGCCGATAATTGCGGCAAACGGGTTGCTGATCCTGCTTCCATCAGCGGTTTTTCTGGAATCGCGAGCTGCCGCAGGGATATTCGATACCTGGTTTTATGCCATTCAGGTCTTGGAGCTGGTCGCTGGCGCGGCAAATCTTACTATGATGGGGCTCAATATTCGAGATGGTCTGAAAATGACCGGGCGTGTTGAAAGTGCACCGGTACGCCAAGCGGTGGGTTCAAATGTCCCGGTTATCGACGCCCGCGATAACGGACCACTTGTCGCCAAAAACGTACCCGCGCTGATCGATTCGGATCAACAAATCCTGCAAGCCAAACCAGTAATGGCGCTCTGTCGCTGTGGGGCCTCAAAGAACAAACCTTATTGCGATGGCTCTCACAACAGGGTTGACTTCGACAGCCGCCGTGCAAGCGAGCGCACTCGCGATGATGTGAAAATCTATGACGGTGAACATATTACTGTTCACTATAACCGGCTGATTTGTTCACATGCGGGAGAATGCAGTCAACGGCTTAAACCGGTATTCGATGCAGATCGCAGGCCCTGGATCGAACCCGATAACGCGTCTCCTGAAGACATTATTGCCGTTATTGACGCCTGCCCTTCAGGTGCACTGCGCTACAGCTTACCTGGAGAAAAGCCGCAGCATGCGGCTTCTGGCTCATCATCCATCACGGTTGAAAAAGATGGCCCTTACCGCGTTGCAGGCATTCAATTATCTTCAGCCCGTCTCGCAAAGGGCGCAAATCCAGACATGTTCGTGCTTTGCCGGTGCGGGGCATCGAAAAACAAACCCTATTGCGATGGCACCCATCACGACATCAATTGGCGGGAAGAAGATCGTTAGGCGATCAACTGCTACCTAAATCCAACCCCTCAATACTGGAGATAAACAATGCCAGCAAAAAGCACGAGAGACCATTATGGCTCTATTGCAATAATCATCCACTGGCTGAGTGCCCTGTTGATCATCGTACTTTTGGTCTCAGGATTTCGTGCGGCCAATACAGTTGATCCAACCGCCAAGGCACAGGTGTTGAGCGTCCATGCGCCGCTAGCCATATTGATCCTGCTACTGACTCTGACACGCATAGTCTGGTGGTGGTTTGCGGACAACAAGCCTGACCCGATCGCGGGCATGCCCAGTTGGCAGGGCTTCAGCGCCCGTGTGGTGCACGTTCTGTTCTATGTGGTTATTCTGGGTATGGCCGCAAGCGGTATCGGCATGTTCGTTTTGTCGGGAGCCGCCGATATTGTGTTCGGCGCTGCTGATGCCCAGTTGCCGGACTTCACAAAATACAAACCACGCGCGCCCCATGGCATCGGCGCCCGGGCTATGGTCGCTCTGCTTATCCTGCATACAGCAGCGGCACTCTATCACCAATTCATCAAAAGGGACGGATTGCTTGGGCGTATGTGGTTTAGGAAAAATAGACCCTAAACTGGTTTCATTTAGGTTGTTTTGGGTCATTGTTGACTATGCGGCTAGGGATGACTTGTTCAGATCGCGACAAGAACTGAATGACGTAAAAGGGCTCCAACCAGTCATTCGACACCATTTGGATTAATGTATTTTTACCCAAGGCACATCTATCCCAGCAACGAATAAGCAAATCTTCCTGCAACAACAAACATGAACAGGCCAAATGCTATTTCGAGTTGTCTTTTTGACAATGCATGGGCTGAGCGAACGCCAAAGGGTACCGCTATAACAGTCAGGGGAATGATGAAGATGACGGTCAGCAGGTTGATATAACCAATGGTGAAAATCGGCAATACACCGGCTTCAATATTCGCCAGATACCCGGCAATAATATAGCCGATTGTGCCTGGTATAGAGATCAGCACACCCAGGCCTGCCGAAGTAGAAACCGCCTGATGCAACGGGCGCCCGTAAAGGGTCATGAAGGTATTATTCATCACCCCGCCACCAATGCCCATAAAGGTGGAAATAAATCCAATCCCGGCACCGGCAATTGATTTTCCCGGGTTCGAGGGAAGATCATCTCCCAAACGCCATGATTCCCTGGCAAATAGCAATTTTATACCTACAATAACGGCCACGATTACAAATATAAATCGCAACCCAGCGCCTGAGATATAGATTGATCTCAGAGAGGCCAAAACCACCCCAGAAGGTACGATGATTGCCCAGGATTTCAAAAGCTCCTGATCTACACTGCCACGCTTTAAATGGGACAGGTAGGAGCGAATTGATGTCGGCACAATGATAGCCAGTGAAGTGCCAACACACAGATGCATGCGCACCGCTTCATCAATCCCCAATTGGGTGAACATCTGGTAGAATACCGGCACCAGCACTGCCCCGCTGCCAATTCCAAAGGCGCCAGCGAGATAACCGGCAATCAGACCCGAAACGGTCAATGCCAGAATGAAAGGCCACAATTCATCAGTTGGGGTCAAAATCTCCATCCGGGCGAGATAACCAACTTACCCATCAACGTCAATTGATTTAACGGTTTCGTGTGCAAGCACAAAAGCGTTTGGAGTATCAGAAAAACCAGTTCTAAGCAGCATTTTCAATGGTCTGGCAGGAGACCGCGTCAAAGGCCCGCTCCAGCACATCGGGCCCCGCCCCTGCTTTGGTCGCTTCCATTGCCAGAATTTGGCGATATTTTCGAGCACCTCTCAATCTGTGGAACAATCCAGTCATGTGCCTTGTTATTTGATGCAATCGCCCGCCATCGCTTAAATGATGTTCCGCATAATCACACATCACGCGACAAATCTCCTGATAGGAAATGACCGGTAGATCATCACAAAATATCTGTTGATCAACCCGGCGCAACATTGCCGGTCGCTGATAGACACTTCTGCCGATCATCACACCATCAACCTGACTAAAGTGATCATGACATTGCTCTAGTTCCATGATTCCGCCATTAATACCGACAAATCTGGAAGGAAATTGCGACTTCAAACGATAAACACGTTGATAATCCAAAGGCGGAATATCCCGATTTTGTTTAGGGGAAAGCCCCTCAAGCCAGGCTTTGCGGGCATGAACCCATAATCCCTCACACCCCGCATTCCAGACTTCGCCAGCAAGCACATCCAGCGCCGGTCCGGTATCCTGATCATCAACACCAATCCGGCATTTAACAGTCACCGGAATGCTAACGCTGGCCTTCACCGCTCTAACGCATTCACCAACCAGAACCGGCTCACGCATCAGACAGGCACCAAATGTACCCGATTTCACCCGATCAGAAGGACACCCGACATTGAGATTGATCTCATCATAGCCGTATTCAACACCGACAGCGGCTGCCGTCGCCAATTTCTCAGGATCACTGCCGCCTAACTGCAAGGCAACATTGGATACCTGATCACTTCCCCGCAACAGATAATCACGATCCCCATGAATAATCGCATCAGCGACAATCATCTCCGAATAAAGCAGTGCATGCTTCGTCATCGCTCGATGAAAAAACCGGCAATGACGATCCGTCCAATCCATCATCGGGGCGACAGCGAATATTTTTTGGTTATTTTTCATGTGATGTTTTGATACATTTTTCTTAACTTTGGCATAAACAACTGTGCATCATATGGAATAAAATCCGTGGATTCAAATCCTATATGTCCTGCACATCTACTACCGGTAGACATTGCACGTCGGAAAACGCCCCCAATTTCCCACAAACCATTAAATTTTACATCATCCACCACACTTGGTGTCCAACCCCAAACTCTGAGTAAATATAATAATTGCCTTTCTGACCTACGCCACTTTCTGATGGGCGTACAGAAAAATCCTCTCATATTTGATACTGCGCCAAAGCCTTTCGACAAAGACGTTATTCGCACCACATGCCCTTGCTCTAACAACTAAATTGCGCCAATATTACAACTCAGCTCAAGTCGGCAGGCAGTGAGCGTGAAACGGTGTGTGCCATGATACCAATACAAATGGAGATCAGTCATGGCTGAAGATCATACCGCAAAACGCAGCAGAAAACGCACAGGCAGACGCGCCCCCTCAGACCAGCACGTTTCACCCAGACCACCTGATGCATTCACGCTCGTCAACACTCGAGGCAAACGGGGAAATTTTTCCTTCCTCGACACGGCCAGCCGTGAATTTATTATGCAAAGAGCAATTGACCTGTTGGTCGATCACGGTGTGGCTGTCGTTCATCCGCAGGCCAATAAAAAAATGCGCGCAGCCGGCGCCGTTCCCGGTCGAGAAGCAGACCGGTTGCGCTTTCCCCGCGAACTGGTTGATGAGGCCTTGGATAATACCCCGCGTTCGGTTAGCCTTTGTGGAAAAACATCCTCACGTGACGTTCATCTGCCACGAAATGACGCGGCTTTCATCATGCGAACAGGTACCGGAGCCCATGGCTATGTGGAACCGGAAAATGCCAAATATCGCAATCTGATGATCGACGATGTGGCAAAAATTGCCGCACTGGCAAACGGGCTGGACCAGGTAGGATTTATTGCTCATCCATTTTGTTATGGTGTGCACGAATTAACCTCCGATATCCATGGCGTCGCTTCACTGATTACCCGCACCAACAAACACATCTGGTTGCAACCCTACAATGTTGAAAATATCGAATATCTGATGCGCATAGCCGCAGTTGCGGCCGGTGGTGAAAAACAACTCAGATCCAGGCCGATCGCCAGCTGTATCATGTGTTCATTTACGCCGCTGGAATTCAAAGTAATGGATGTCGAAGCACTGATTCAATGCGGCAAGGCGGGTGTGCCGGTACATGCCTGTTCCCTGCCCTCCGCGGGAGGTACTGCACCGCTATCGGTTGCTGGAACTGTAGTAATGGCAGTGGCGGAAATCCTGGCGATGATCACTTTGGGACATGTATTGGCCCCTGGTAATGTTATCATCGCCACTCCCCTGATGTTTACCCTTGATATGCGCACCGGTATGGCGTTGCATTCCTGTGTTGAAAGCCTGCAAGCCAAATCGATGGCAATTGATGTCCTCAAACACGGTTTTGGCCTGATAACCCATACCTATGGAGCAGGTTCAGATACTCCGGATGTTGACAGCCAGTCGATGGCCGAACGTGCCATGCTGGGGCAGATGGTAGCGATGAGTGGTGCCGATATTCTGGGCGGTGTCGGGCAACTGGAATGCGCCACTGTATTTTCGCCGGTTCAAGCGGTGCTTGATAATGAACTGGGAAGCTATTACCGCAGCCTGATCCAGACCCCACCAGTCAATGATGAAGCCATTAACTGGCAAGAACTGCGCCAGGTTGGCATCGGTTCCCATTTTCTTGACAGCCCGCACACACTAAAACACTGCCGTCAGCAGCATTCACCACAAATATTCCAGCGCACCGATCGCGACGGTTATGAAAAAGGCGAGCGTGCTGGTGCGTTT
>JAAENI010000373.1 GCA_024224595.1 Hyphomicrobiales bacterium | reverse complement strand
GTTATAGCACTCTGGAAAAGTCGAGCCAACCGCAACGTAATGCATTGACGATCATAGCTTGACCCCGTTATAGCACTCTGGAAAAGTCGAGCCAACCGCAACGGATTTAACGCACGGCAACTGGCGGAGGGCGTTATAGCACTCTGGAAAAGTCGAGCCAACCGCAATGGTATATACTAACAGGCAAGGATTTCCCGTCATAATCCAGCCAACTTGGACGACCTGTCACAAATCAAAATAATCGGTCACAACTTTCTGTCTCGCACTCAATAAAATCAATACTTTAGAATAATTTCAGTCACATCTTCTCGATCTCTGTCCACAGACTTTGTTCCCGTAGAACCTCATATTTGTCCCAAGAAATGGTTCGAACCAATTCGTCCCATGCAGACAAAACGAGGACAAGATCATGGTTCTGTTTACACAAAATCAGCTTGCAGACCGCTGGCAAATATCCCCAAGGACTCTTGAACAATGGCGGTGGCTTGGGAAGGGGCCAATGTTTATGAAGGCTGGTGCGCGAGTTTTGTACCGCGAGACGGATGTGACGGAATATGAGGTATCGCGAATCTACCAGAACACATCAGGACCACTCCCCAGGAAGATCATCTGATGCCCAAAAAACCATCACCCAACCTGATAAAAAAACATCGCATATACCTTCCCTGGGAGGCTGCCAATGCCCTTGGTATGCATAAGCAATCGGTTATCCGCTGGATCAAAGATAAGGGATTGGTAGCGGATCAAAGCCAAAAGCCCTGGCTGATCAAAGGAAGCGATTTGAAGCTGTTCTTGGGTGAGCGAAAGGCCAGTGGAAGATACAAGTTGTCTGCCCATCATCTGTATTGCTTTAGCTGCAGATTACCACAGATGCCCGATGGCAGAATCGCTGACTACAAGCAGCAAACCGAGACATCCGGGATGCTAATTGCTCTTTGTCCAGTGTGCGGTTGCCTTATGCACAAAACAATCAAACGAAGCAGTCTTGAGGCAATCAGGGCCAAAATCGAAGTTACAATTCAACAGGCGAGCCCAAGATTAGTGTTACCTGATGAGCCCACCTCAACTGTCACCTTAAACTATGGAGCAGAGACCCATGTTAAAACACAAGCCAAATAACTTGAGGATCAAACGCAAATACCTGGTGTGGCTAAAGGACGCCAAGGGCCTTGCTGAGAAATCCATCGACAAGGCTGCATCGTCAATTTCTACCTATGAACAGTATCTTGATGGTAAGGATTTTCGTGCTTTTCATACAGAACGGGCGCGCGGTTTCAAGCGGAGATTATCTTCACAGAAAAACGAACTGAACGGAGCCAATTTATCTCAGTCGACGATCAATGCTATCCTGCGTGACATCAAGACATTTTTTACCTGGCTGGCCGATCAACCAGGATACAAATCAAAGATCACCCATTCGGATGCAGCATATTTTTCAGCCGATCTAAAATCGGAACGCGCCAGCAGGGGTGGTTGTTGGAAACCCCATCCTTCACCCCAACAGGCAAAGCACGTTCTGGAGCAGATGCCGATTGAAACGGTGCTTCAAAGGCGTGATCGAGCATTAATCGCATTTTTGTTTCTAACGGGATCACGGGAAGGTGCGGCAATCACTATCCGCTTGAAGCACGTTGATCTCAATGCAAGTTGTGTTCACTTTGATTCCAAGGCCGTGGATACCAAGTTCGGTAAGAGCTTTACCTCGGCGTTTTATCCATTTGGCGAAGCTGTAGAACAGATACTTCACGATTGGGTGGCAGAATTGCAAAATCATCATTTGTTTGGGTCAACTGATCCACTTTTTCCAAAGACCAAAGTTGAATCCGGGCCAAATAAGAGATTTGCAACCACAGGAATCAAACGTGAACCTTGGGCAAGCCCATCATCTGCAGTCAAAATATTCAAGGCAGCCTTTGCCAGCGCCGGACTTCCAACCTTCTCACCACACCTTGTTCGCGACACTCTAATTGACCTTGCCAATGAATACTGCAGGACACCCGAAGATTTCAAGGCCTGGTCACAGAATATCAGCCATACTGACGTGCTGACTTCATTTATGTCCTACGGAACTGTACCAACGGGAAGGCAGATGGAATTGCTTTCTAGATTTAGGAGAGAGGGACCAGTCAGTAATGAAGGGTAAGTTACTCAGTTATCCGATCAACACTTTCACCCGGTCGGGAGCCAGGCGATAGCCGTGCCCATGAAGGTTCTCAATCAATTCAGTTTCCTGATTGGGACTAAATCCGCCAGAATAAAGTTTTTGGTGTATATGATTACGGGAGCGACTAATACGTCTGC
>JAAENI010000372.1 GCA_024224595.1 Hyphomicrobiales bacterium | reverse complement strand
TGGAAAAGCACCCGCCGCCGGTAAGGGTTATCGGCCCGGGCAAAGTATACCGGTGTGATGCGGATGTGACCCACAGCCCCATGTTCCACCAGGTAGAAGGTCTCTTAGTTGACGACAACATATCATTCGGAGATCTGAAAGGAGTGCTGACTGCGTTTGTTCATCGGATGTTTGATGAACAGACCAGCCTCAGGTTTCGTCCCAGTTTTTTCCCTTTTACCGAACCGAGCGCTGAAGTCGATATCCTGTGCGTAATGTGCAGGGGCAAAGGATGCCGGGTATGCTCACAAACCGGGTGGCTTGAGGTGCTCGGATCCGGCATGGTACATCCTGCTGTGTTTGAAAATGTCGGATATGACACTTCCCGTTACACAGGCTTTGCCTTTGGAATGGGCGTAGAGCGTATTGCCATGTTAAAATACGGCATTGACGACATTCGAAAATTCTATGAAAACGATTTCAGATTCCTGAAACAATTTTAGAATAATTGATAATTGATAATTGATAATTGATAATTCTCAATTAGT
>JAAENI010000371.1 GCA_024224595.1 Hyphomicrobiales bacterium | reverse complement strand
TCAAACCGAAAAACACCAGCGTCGCATGATGGGTGAAATCGCCAAGCTGACGGCTGGTTCCAATGGTGTGCTTGATGTAGCTGACTATGAGCGCACAGTCACCACATTGATGAAAGGTGGATCTGATCCGGTTATTTCAATGAAGCCGGAAGGTGCGTGGACTTCAATGATCACGGACAAAGCGCTCAAATAGGCGTAACTAAAACATAGCGAAACTTGAAAGGGACGGGCAACCGCCCCTTTCTTTTTGTATGGATTTTTCGATAAGTGTTTTGCAACCGTTAATTTTCAGACGGAATTGGATTGCCTGCCAA
The DNA here is from genome assembly GCA_024224595.1 of Hyphomicrobiales bacterium. Classification (GTDB taxonomy): domain Bacteria; phylum Pseudomonadota; class Alphaproteobacteria; order Rhizobiales; family Rhizobiaceae; genus JAAEMP01. Next base: position 2,595 of record JAAENI010000371.1, on the reverse strand, counting down.
CAGTTAGATTGTCTTGTTGAAATAGATACGATATGGGTTTTGCAGAATTCATTTACAGGAACAATCCAGATGCAATTACCTCGAAACAATTTCAAGCATGCTCTTGGCGCGGGTGAACGTCAAATTGGATTGTGGAGTGCCATGTGTTCGTCTATAGGCACTGAAATTATTGGTTATTCCGGATTTGACTGGATATTGCTGGACATGGAACACTCCCCCAATGAGTTGCCGGGAATAGTGGCCCAGTTGCAAGTGCTGAATGCGAGCCAATCCAGCGCTATAGTTCGCTCCCCCTGGAATGATATGGTGATGATTAAACGGATATTGGATGTCGGCGCACAAAGTATCATGTTTCCCTATATTCAAAATGCAGATGAAGCACGTCTAGCGGTCGAATCTACCCGTTACCCGGGACGCGGGGTTCGCGGGGTTGCAGCAGGATCACGGGCTTCAAACTATGGACGTGTAAAAGACTATTTAGTCAAAGCCAGCGAAGAAATTTGTGTATTACTGCAAGTCGAGACCGGTGAGGCTATTGAAGAACTTGAAAATATTGCGGCGGTTGACGGTGTCAACGGTATTTTCATTGGTCCGGCTGATTTATCTGCATCAATTGGGCATCTGGGCAATCCCAATCATGAAGATGTGCAGGCGGCAATCAAGGGAGTAGCTGAGACATTGGCCAGATTGGGCATGCCGTCAGGAATTCTGGCGGTCGATGAGGATGTCGCCAGACGTTATATTGAATGGGGTTATAAATTTGTTGCCATTGGCACAGATACCGGCCTTCTGGCCGAAGCTGCTGATAACCTGTGCACACGATTTAAAAGTTAGAATTTCACATGAATGATCACTTGCGAATTATTGAGGTTATTAAACCATTGATGCTGGCATCATCAAATATTGCGATGAAGCATTATCGTAATCTCAGTAATGTTCAGTATAAATCGGATAATTCACCGCTGACGGATGCGGATCTTGAAATTGATCATCTGATCTATGAAAGATTGAGCCATGAATTTCCTGACATTGCGTTGATTACAGAAGAAAAATCGGAATCTCACAAAGTGTTACCTAAAGAGGCAGCATTTTTTCTGGTTGATCCTATTGATGGCACCAAGGAATTCATCAATCAGCGCGATGAATTCACCATCAATATTGGATTGATTGAAAATGGGGAACCGGTATTGGGAGCTGTATGCGTTCCGGCAAAGCAGCAATTATATATTGGCAGCAGGGACAACGGTGCGTTTGTGTTTCAATACGACATGGCAAATGACAGGATCGGCGCTGCAATAAAACTCAACCCGGCAACACCCGATAATAAGGCTCTTAAAATCGTGGCCAGCCGGTCCCATCTATGTAAAAATACACAGGAATTTATAGAGGTGAATGAAGTGGGAACCCTGGTGAACGCGGGTTCGTCCCTTAAGTTTTGTCTGCTTGCCAACGGTGCCGCCGACCTTTATCCGCGCTACGGCCCAACGATGGAATGGGATACTGCTGCTGGGCACGCCGTTTTGATGGCGGCAGGTGGCCGGGTTGATGATCTGACAGGAACCCCACTGAAATATGGTAAAAAAGGGTTGCTGAATGGTATTTTTATCGCTCATAATCCGGGTGTAAAATTCAAAATTCCATAATTTTTTCTGATGAATATTGACAATTGATATGGCTGAACCCGATAACCTCAGAATTCCGGAAATTATTGTTTGCGGCAGCAACGTTGAAGTGCGCACGCAAATTGCCGCCAGCATCGAAAAATTAGATGATGAATATCTGCTAACGAATATAAGCACCTACAGTTCATCAATTGGAGACTTTGTATCAGCTGCGGTATCTGCCAGGATTCTTGTTATTGCTCTGGATAGACAAGATGACTTTGTCACCTATTATCGTAAATTGATCAAAGCCGCGAGCGTATTGGGCGTGCGAAACATATTTTTGGTTTTGATGAACTCCAATAATTCTGGTGGCTACCAGTGCAGTTTTCAGGGCATCAAGCGTGAGTTTGATGACTATATTGGATCTCTGATCAGTATTGGTAGTGGTCAGATACGAGGCAATACACTGTTTTTTATCAATCCCCGCGTTGACTGGTATGACGGTAAGACTTTTGCCGATGCCATCGCCGGTTTTCAATTTCTTATTCCCGATCAGTCAGCGGCATTCAGATTACCGGTTAGTTCGATAACTGAGACAGGCAGACCTTCAGGCGTTATCGCATCGGGACGTATCCAAACTGGTGACAAAATTGTTATACTGCCTTCAGCCGTTCGTACATCTGTTGCCGCAATGGAGGTTGCAGGTCGCCCGGTTGACGATGCCCAATGCGATCAGAGTGTAGAACTTGGTTTTACAACAGATATTTCTGCAAAACAGGGCGACATAATCTGTAGTGCAGATGATCCAGTTGAAGTAGCAGATCAGTTTGAATCAACCATAATCTGGTTATCCGAAGATCCGATGATATCTGGTCGTCATTATGATTTTAGATCAACATCCAATGCTGGTGATGTTTATATAACGACACTGAAATATCTGATTAATGTAGATTTGCACGAACATGTAGCGGCTAACCAGCTGCAATCGGGT
>JAAENI010000370.1 GCA_024224595.1 Hyphomicrobiales bacterium | reverse complement strand
ACGTGGCAGACGGGTAATTTCGATCGGCCCATTTGTCCCGTGTTTTCAACATCTTCCATGTTCTCCGGGGTGCCCCATATCGATCCATCGACGTTGTTGCGAAGCTTGCCCGATACACTGTATCGCGCAGCACTCCGCCCCTAGCCGAATGAACCTATATGGGGCATCAAACGGTTCATATTTCATCAAATCTGCTCTAATATCTGCAGTGGGCCATCACTGACGGTGAAGTCACCTCCAGAAAATTCAAATTGCGACACGGGTCCAAGGTCTTGAGAGGGCTTATTCTGCCGTTGGCTCCAATTTGGAAATGGTAAGTTGGGTGCAACATCAAACATAGGTATAAGTATCAGCAGACAAATTACCCACCCATGCCCAAAATGCCAGCATAGGCGCATCCCTTGTCCAGGTGGCGTGCGGCTGATTTGGTAAATGATGTATCAACTGACCACTATTTATTGGCTCGAACTCACCAGTATTTTTTTGCCACAAAGCCGTGCCCGATAACGGAAAATACAATTCCTCAGCCTCATGCATATGAGATGGGTAAAAAGTGTTGGCATCCTGGAGAAAAATTCCACATCTGAATTCCTTATTGATGACAATATCATTGGGGCCGACAATGAGAACAAAATTGTAATTACCCATGAAAGTTTCCGGCGCTTTTCGAAACCCTTTCGCACTGATCCATGGAAAACTATCTGCAATAAATTTCAATTGATCTGCTGCCGGATGGCAATCGGCGGCTGAAAGGGCCTGCTTCATCGAAGACGGAGTTGTTACCTGTTGTGCGGAATTAACCTCAGCGCCAGAATCAAGCCGCTGAATCATTGCGGCAACATTTATTGCAACAGGATTGCCTGTCGCCTCAAAAGCCACGGCCATATCACCCAAAAAACGTTTAAGCTCCACATGCCTTCTCCCTGACGAATCTCAATTCTGTAATTTGGCAAGGTCTTCAGCAGTCATGCCCAGGGTTTTGGCAGTGCTTCTCAAGAGTCCGATTTCATCCGTGTGCAAATCTTCGTCTGAACGGGCAATCGACAACATATGTAAAAGCAACCCCCGTCGCCGTTCAACATCCAGCCCCTTGAACATCGCGGCCGCTTCCTCTGCTGTCGTTTCATATCCGGTTTCTTTGAGGAAGGCGATAACATCAATAACATCCTCCTCGGGAATGTTAAACGCTGTCTGACAAATTCGCTTGAAATTTAACAATTCACGCTTGGCCAGGCGCCCATCGGCAAACATCATACGTATCAATAACATCAACTCAGCTGTCAATTGTACATCATCAGCAACCATGCGAACGGACTTGTCCCGTTCGAAATAATCTCGAATTCTCTCCAAAAACTTATTCGCCATCAGTTTTCCCCGTAAACTATTATCCTTCGCCGGTTTGCATCAGGTTCAGCGCAATATCATCTTGTTCTAAAACTCTATTCCCACTTGCGCTTTAACACCAGAACGAAACGGGTGTTTGACCACTTCCATTTCAGTCACCAAATCAGCAAATTCAATCAGTTCTTCTTTTGCGTTACGCCCGGTAATGATCACATGCTTCATTTCAGGTTTGGAGCGCAGTACATCAAGAACCTCTTCAACATCAAGATAATCATAACGTAAAACAATATTCAGTTCATCACATAATACCATTGCATGTTCATCATCAAGGATCATCTCTTTAGCTTTTTCCCAGGCAATCTTTGCCGCGTCAATATCGCGTTGCCTGTCCTGGGTTTCCCAGGTAAATCCCTCACCCATTGAAGCCATGGTAACCTGATCACCGAGTTTTTCCAAAATCACCCGCTCACCCGTGCCCCATTTGCCTTTGACAAATTGCACAACACCAACTTTCAAATCATTACCTAATGCGCGAAATACCATGCCAAAAGCCGCTGTCGATTTTCCCTTACCTTTGCCCGTGTGTATTATCGTCAGGCCTTTCTCAATCGTCTTGGTGGCAATAATTTTATCTCTTGCAGCCTTCTTTTTTTTCATCTTGTCCGCATGTCGAATATCAAGTTCTTCTTCACTCATATCTTTTAGTTTTTTGGATTTATTAGCCATTCACGCGGTCCTTTTCAATATTTGGCGCTGGATGTTCTGTCATGCCGCTACCATAAACAAACGAGTACTTTCATTCACTTTGCGATTCTCATCGAGCCGCAATTTCTTCCAATAAAATCCTGGCCGAATTTGAGCGCGGTGTCCACATTTGTCGCTCATGTGCCTCCAGAAACCGTTCTGCTATTTCTCTCAATGCAGCCGGATTTTTTTCATCCAGAAATTCAAGTACATCACTGTCGCCAAGATAAGCGTCAAAAACCAGATCAAAATGATGATTGTGCACAGCACCGGTTGTCGCTGAGAATGAAAATAGATAATCAACAGTTGCAGCCATCTCAAAAGCACCTTTGTAACCATGGCGCATCACGCCGGATATCCATTTTGGATTAACGACCCGTCCTCGTACCACTCTGGCAATTTCTTCATCAAGTGCACGGATGACCGGTTTTTCAGGTCGTGAATGATCATTGTGATAAATCTTCGGCTGATTACCGGATATCTGCTCGATGGCTGCACTCATGCCACCTTCAAACTGATAATAATCGTCTGAATCCAGCAAATCATGCTCACGATTATCCTGATTGTGAATAACAGCTTCAACACCTGACAGGCGCCGGCTGAAATGTTCGCGCTCCTCCTGTCCTTCTTCATGCTCTCCGTAAGCATAGCTGCCCCAGGTAAGATAGGCCTGCGAGAGATCTGAACGCTCACGCCATCCTTTTTCATCAATGAGTGCCTGCAGGCCTGCCCCATAGGCTCCCGGTTTTGATCCAAATATCCGAAAACCGCTCTGACGCTTTGCGCTGACTTTATCAAATCCCTGTTCAAGAAACCTCTTATGATCGTTCCTCATTCGCCCGGCGATTGGATTTTCACGTTCACTCTCATCTAGAGCGCCAACCGCTCTGATTGCCTTGTCGAACAAATCAATCTGCACCGGGAAAGCATCCCTAAAGAAACCGGAAATACGCAAAGTGACATCGACACGCGGGCGACCTAATTCAGACAACGTAATGATTTCATAGCCTGTGACGCGTCGCGAAGCATGATCCCACACCGGTTTTGTACCAATCAGCGCCATCGCCTGGGCAATATCATCACCCCCGGTTCTCATGTTTGAAGTCCCCCAAACCGACAAACCAAAAGAGATAGGCCAGTCTCCATTATCCTGACGAAATCTGGAAATTAACAATTCAGCAGATTTTCGTCCCAGTTCCCAGGCTGTTGGCGTTGGTACAGAACGAGAATCAACTGAATAAAAATTTCGCCCTGTCGGTAATACATCGTTGCGACCGCGTGTTGGCGCCCCGGAAGGTCCCGGAACAACAAACATTCCCGCCAATCCCTGGAGCAAACCTTCGATTTCAGCCTTGCCGCATCGATCCACATCCTTTTGAACCTGGCCGCGTACATATTCCATAACCAGTCTCGTTTGTTTGAAATCTACGGGAACATCCAGCGTTTCATCAATTAGTTGACTGGCAAGGATTTCAATACGTTCAATTGTATCACCGTTGCTGCGCCAGTTATCTTCATCAACTATAGCAAGGATTTCCGGCCTCGGTCCGCTCCACGGAGTGGCCATATCACAATCCAAAGGGTCAAACCCCAAATTCAGATCATTTGCGATCGCCCGCTGCAGGCTTTGGTCCCTGCCCTCGCCAGCTCCCCTTGGAACCCGTACCAGAGCACATATCAAATCATTGCGAAGCCGTTCTACCGGTGACAGGCCAAAGATATGCAAGCCGTCGCGTATTTGCATTTCCTTCAGGTCACAAAGATAGGCATCAAGCTTTTCCAGCTTCTCATCAACGCCATCATCGCGCTTGATACCGGCATCCACATCAAGTCCAATATCGCTGATCAGTTCCAATATTTGTTTTTTCAATACGACCAGACGCCGTGGGTCATTGCCACTGGCTTCATAATATTCATCAACCAAAGCTTCCAGATCACGCAGCGGCCCGTAGCTTTCTGCACGTGTCAAAGGCGGTGTCAAATGATCAATTATGACCGCAGATGTTCGCCGTTTTGCCTGACTTCCTTCACCCGGATCATTCACTATAAAAGGATAAAGATGCGGCATCGGTCCCATTACCGCTTCTGGATAACAGCATTCGCTTAACGACAGTGCTTTGCCTGGCAACCATTCGAGATTACCGTGTTTACCCAAATGGACCATAACATCTACTTTGCAGATGTTTCTCAACCAGGCATAAAATGCCAGATAGCCATGCGGTGGCACCAGATCAGGTGAATGATAGGTATCTTTAGGATCGATATTATAACCACGCGCCGGTTGAATTCCGACAACGACGGAGCCAAAAGATGCTGCCGGCAATGCAAAACTATGATATTCAGTCAGAAAAAATGGATCACCTTTCGGCTTTCCCCAGCGCTCAGTAATTTCATCCTGCAATTTGAATGGTAGTGATAAAAGGAACTCTTGATATTGTTCAAGCGGGAGTAGTTCACGAATTATTCTGCCATCATTGGCGGCATTGGTCGGCCCCTCCTGCAGGTATCTCATCAAGTCATCACCGTCATCGGGATAGGTGCTGAGATCATAACCGCTGTCGCGCAACGCATTGAGAATATTGGCGGTAGCTGCGGGCGTATCCAGCCCAACACCGTTTCCCAGTCTGCCATCGCGATTAGGATAGTTTGCCAAAATTACAGCAACTTTTCGCTCATTTGCCTCTTTGCATCGAAGATTGGCCCAGTTCTTTGCCAACTCGGCAACAAAATCCACCCGGCTGTGATCAGGTGCGTGGAAGACAACATTAGTCTGCACATCCTCATCAAAACTTGCAGCATTCTTGAATGCAATGGCTCTGGCCAGAATACGACCATCAACCTCAGGCAATGCGACATTCATCGCCAGATCACGCGGTGTGAGACCCTGGCTTGATGCCTGCCAGTTCTCGTGTGAACTACCGGCCAATATGATTTGCAAAACGGGTGCACCGGTCTCGTCCAGAACGGTTCCGCGATGTTCACCTCCGGGTGAAGAAACTGCAAAACCAGTAGCATTTAAAACCACATCCGGTGGCACTTGAGAAAAGACATTTCTCAGTGTTTCAATACTGACCGGATCTTTGAGGCTCGATACAAACACCGGCAGGGCATTCAAACCGCGTTCATTGAGTGCATTAACCATTGCCTCGATGGGAGCCAAACCGCCTGATTGTACCAGCGCTCGGTAAAAACTGATGGTGACAACAGGTCTGGTCTTCTGCCATAGGTGGCGAACCTGATCTAACCCGCAAATACCCAATCCGGGATACCACAGACCGGCTTTCAAGAGTGGTATTGCGCTAACCGGTTCCTCGCCCCTTTCAAGCAAAAAGTCGCAATATTCCAGCATATATTGCATATTTTGTGGGCCGCCCTGAATGAGGTATTGCCAGAGCCTCTCGCAAATGTCGCGCTCAAGCGTGCAAAATCGCTCCAGCCCGGCATCGGGTTTATCATCACCAGGCAAAACCACCAGATCAATTTTATTGCTGGAAGCGGTCGCATGTATCCGCTCTAACCCATAGGGCCAATAACTCTCGCCTCCCAGAACGCGCACAATAATCAGTTTTGATTTGGCCAGCGTATTCTCACAATAAACATCCACACTCATGGGATGAGAGAGCTGCATCAGGTTGGCTAATCTTAAGGGTGTATGCGTTTCCCGCGAATGCGTTAAATTAGTTCGCAATTTCGACGCAGCTGCAAGACTTGCAATTTCTGTATCAGCTGCCGATAGAAATACCAGATCTCCCGGCGACTGACCAAGATCAACCGCTTCATCACTTTCATTGACAGACCCCTTTTGCGCCAGCAGCAAATGCATCGGATTTACCTGGCCTGTCTGGCTGCTGCCTTCATTGCCTCTGCAACTTTTTCCTGATCAAGACCATCAAGCCCAATCACCACCAGTCGGGTGGTTGGATTTTCCTTAGTTGCCCATTCACGATCAAAATAGCTGTCAATTCGAGGACCAACCGCCTGTACCACCAAACGCATCGGTTTGTTCGCGACTTCGACAAATCCCTTCATTCGCAAAATATCATGGGCTTCTATGATCGAGGCGAGACTGGAGGAAAACTGGTCTATGTTACCAACCGGACCCGGTTCAACAACAAAATTGACGAAGTCATCATGATCATGATGATGATGGTGTTCCCCTTCTTCATGATCATCATGGTCATGATGGAATTGGTCATGACGCGACAAACGATTGTGTATATCATCCTGGCTTTCTGCATCAAGCCCCAGCAAAACGCTTGCCGGAACCGATCCATTGGATGCCCTGAGCAATTTGACTGAACGTTTTACCCGGGCGCTGATCCCGGTCTCAACACCCAGCAATCCTTCTTCTTCAACCAGATCTGCTTTGTTCAAAATGATCATATCAGCACAAGTGAGTTGATCCCCGAATAATTCTTCCAACGGGCTTTCATGATCAAGCGCCTCATCAGCGGCACGCTGCTGGTCCAGCTTTTCCTCATCTTCGGCAAATTGCCCATTACTGACCGCACGGCTGTCAACCACAGTTACCACACCGTCAACCGTTACTTTCTCGCGAATTTCAGGCCAGTTAAATGCATTGACCAGCGGTTGGGGTAACGCTAATCCTGATGTCTCAATAACAATATGATCCGGCTTATGTTGGCGTTCCAAAAGTTGGCTAATGGTCGGAATGAAATCATCAGCTACCGTGCAGCAAATACAACCGTTGGTCAGTTCCACAATATCATCTTCGGTGCAGGTCTCTACACCGCATCCTTTCAATACATCTCCATCAACGCCCAAATCGCCAAATTCATTGATGATTAAGGCAATTCTTTTTCCCTGGGCAGACTGCAGAAGACTGCGAATGATCGTGGTTTTACCAGCCCCAAGGAAACCTGTAATAACAGTCACCGGTATTTTGTGCGCAATCATGTGTTTAACCTTTTTTTAAAATTCTTGCCATTAATGCGGCAAAATCAATCCTGCTATTTCAATGCTAGTGGCAGACCTGCTGCAATAAAATAAACATGGTCCGCCTTTTCAGCAATTTTCTGATGAGCATGACCCGTCAGGTCTATGAATTCTCGAGCCATTTTATTTTCGGGAACAATACCCATACCCACTTCATTGGAAACAATTACTACCGGTGCTGCCAGTTGATGCAAATTTCGAACCAGATTTGAGACTTCGCGTTCTATATCAGCACCCGCAACCATAAGATTGGTGATCCACAAAGTCAGGCAATCTACCAAAACCGCCCGACCTCTAAATGCGCAATTTTTCAGTGCATCCCCTAGCGCCAGAGGCTCTTCTACTGTCAGCCAATCCGGCCCGGCAGAATTATTGCGGCGCTGCTGATGAATATCAATTCGCTCACGCATTTCCTGATCCCCAGCACGCGCGGTAGCCAAATAGACAGGGTTTAACCCGCTGTTTATAATCAGGTTTTCCGAAAATTCACTTTTCCCCGATCGCGCCCCACCCAATACCAGAGTGATACCTGAAACAACTGTGCATGCATCACGAAGCTTCATGATAATTGCTCCGATAGCACCAAAGTAATTTTATTGAGACGCATGATTACCGTCAATATTCATCACCCGATGCTGTACCAGCCATCCAAGTGCACCGCCCAATACCAGCCAAAACAAGAATGAAGTCACAACTGTGGCAATCACAAATTCGGCTGCCAGATTGGCAGGCACAATACTATTGTGAGAATCCGGCAGCGGCGCGCCATATAAGTGAGGCGCAACAATAAAGACCAGACCGGCCAGCATCCAAACCAGTTGTTGTTTAAAAGCGAAAATCAACAATGCAGCGCTGGTTGCAACCACCGTAACAAACCACCAGATTTGACGTTGAACCAGATTGGCCGCATCCATGCCAGGTAATTCCGGCGAGAGGCCAAAATTGGGCGCCAGAACAAAGGCAATAAAACCACACAGACCCCAAACGAGACCGGATCGGAACGAAAGCTGCGATTTCGTAATCAAAATTCCTGCGCTCAATATCAGCGAGAAGGAAACGCCAACCAACACATTGGTTAACAGTGTAAATAACGTGCGCTCGATTCCATTTTCCGGTGCCCAGGCCTCAATGCCTGAAGCATCTTCTGCATGGTGATGATCTGCTACATCGGTCTGATTGCCATGACTATGAGTCTTGGTTTCGTTACCTTCATTTTCAAAGGTTTCAGCCTTAAGAATAAGTGGAGTAACACGGATTGCTTGCACTGCTGTCACAAAAACACCAGCAAGCACGCCTGCCAGAATAGCAGCGAGCAAAAATCTTGTTAACATCGGATATACCTAGTGACAGGGAGCAGTTACAGCATGCCTTGTATCATGGGCAGCATTGTGAAGAATTTCCGAATGGGAAAAGACTGTTCCATACAGCATAAAGCTGCCAAACAGCAGTGCAAACAAAGCTGCACTAATTCTGCTCGTATCCGATATTTCCAGTCCTGCTGACTGGGTATTAACCTGTTGTGAGAGCATATCAACCTCCGTGGTGCTCAGGAACTTTCACGCAATGAACAATGTCATTTTGTGAACCAATTTTACAAAAGGCAGGTCTCCTGGCTGGCGGCTCTGACGGTTATGATTGCCTTCCCGGAAAATTCCAGTGGTGTTCAATCATTCCCTTGCCACATTACAGTCGCGGGGTCGGCCAGATTTCAAACGCCCTGTTTGGGTCCGTCTGTTTCTGTTCCCTATTATTCCCGAAAGCCGTTAAGCGATCATGGGAACCAATTGTGTCTAACTGTTTAGCTGACAATTATTACTGTGGTCAATGCAAAAGCGACATGTAATTGACAATTATCGATAAAACAGCAAACTTGCCGGAAAGCTCGTCGGAGAACTGGACAGCCCCAATATTCAGACAGAATCAATAAACACGCATTTGCGAAGCCAAATGCACCCAATTCCTACATGATTACAGGAGCATCACATTGGAAATTACATTGCCGACTTTCCTGACATACCTTGCAACCTGCCTGGCAATCGCCATTGTCCCTGGTCCCAATGTCACAATCATCGTCGCAAATAGTTTGCGGAGCGGCACCAGGGCTGGCTTTCTCACAGTGGCGGGGACTCAATTTGGCGCTATGCTGTTAATTTTCATTCTCGCTGCTGGCCTTTCTGTCATCATGCAAAGTTTTGCTGCCCTGTTTAACTTAATTCGAATAGTCGGAGCGTGCTATCTGGTTTATTTGGGACTAATAATGTGGTTTTCCGACGGTAAGCTTGCTGCCGTAAATCAGGCAGAAGGATCGCAAAGAAGTCATTTTTGGCAGGGAACTCTGGTGTTGCTGGCGAACCCCAAAGCATTGCTGTTCTTTGGCGCATTCATTCCACAATTTGTTAATCCCGCCGGGGACGCAATATTTCAAACTATTGTTTTTGGTGGTATTTTTATGATGACCACTACATTATTCGACAGTATTTATGCCCTATTAGCCGGGAAAAGCGGTGATTGGTTAACCCGCAGACATGTTCGTAAAGCCGAGATATCAGCAGGAACATTTCTCATTGGTGGCGGCATCTGGTTGGCTATAATGAAGCGGGCCTGATTATTGGCGACCTCAATTTACATATCAAGCAAGCCATCAATATCCAGGTGACGATCCATTTCATTTGCTAACGCATCCAGCGCCGTTTCCACACCATGCAGATAGTTGATACCGCTGCTATTGCCACCCAGTGAACGGATGACATGAACGCGATAATCATCGTTGCTGAACAGGCCGTGTAAATAACAACCGCGAATTCGACCATCCCCGGAACAGGCTCCGTGAGGTGCCTGTCCAAGTTCCATCATTGCCTGATTGCAATCTGGGCCATTTGATTCACCCAAATGAATTTCATAGCCACCAAGGACGACATCATATTCTTTTGAAATCGCTTCGCTAACGCGAACCGTTTTACCGCCGCTCAGAACAGTTTTTATATCCAGCAACCCGAGCGCGGAAATTTCACTGATATTTCCCTCGATATTCTGCGGATCAAAAATTTTTGTCCCTAACATCTGATAACCACCACATATGCCAATAATCTGCCCTCCGCCATTAGCAAACCTGCGTATTTGGCTGGCCCAGCCATTACGCTCCATTTCAGCCATATCACTGATTGTCGATTTTGACCCCGCCAGCACGATCATATCGGCGTCCTCAGGAATATTTTGTCCTCGCTGTAGGAAAATCAATTGAACATCTTCTTCCCCCTTTAGAGGATCAAGATCATCAAAATTGGCGATCCGGCTAAATACAGGAACGACAATCTTGATTGTCCCCTGTTGATTTTCGGTCTCGTTGCCAAAGAGATGGTTATCAAACCAGACAGAATCTTCCTCTGGTAAATTCGCTACAGCATCCAACCATGGTAAAACACCAAAATCCTTCCAGTTGGTGAACGACCTGATCTGTTCCCTGCCCTCATCGAATAAAGTGACGTCGCCACGAAACTTGTTGATCAAAAAACCCTTGATCTGTTCACGGTCTTTCTTGTCCAAAATGGTGTGAGTACCAACCAGAGAGGCAATTACGCCACCGCGATCAATATCTCCAACAAGAGCAACAGGAACATCTCCTGCCAGTGCGAAACCCATATTAGCGATATCATGCCGGCGTAAATTGATCTCTGCAGGAGACCCCGCTCCTTCAACCAAAACCAAATCAGTCTGTTTTTTTATTCGTTCAAAACTGTCCAACACCGGCTCAAGCAATTCCTGCCGCAATGATTGATATTCACGTCCTCCAGCACTGCCGTAGATTTTTCCTTGCACTATGATCTGGGAGCCTGTTTCTGTTTGCGGCTTCAACAATACTGGGTTCATATCAACATGGGGTGGTACACCGCAGGCCAAAGCCTGCAACCATTGGGCACGACCAATTTCTCCACCGCTGCCATCACCACAAAGTGCGACGGCGGCATTATTCGACATATTTTGCGGCTTGAATGGCATAACCCTGAGACCACGGTTCTTTGCCAGCCTGCATAATCCTGCCACAAGGACACTTTTACCAACATTGGAGCCGGTCCCCTGGAGCATGAGGGATTTAGTCATTTTGGTCCTGTCAATTTATCTACAAGAGCAACATCAGATACAACGCCCACCATCGACTTCCATAACCACGCCGGTTATAAAACTGGCTTCATCGGAAGCAAAATACAGCGCAGCATTGGCAATATCGCGAGGAGTGGAAAAACGCCCAAGAGGAATTCCCCCGACAAATTTCGCCCTTGCTTCAGGTGTGTCTTTTTCACCCATAAATGATTCAAGCAATGCCGTTGCACCGATCACCGGCGCAATGCAGTTTACTCTGATATTATCGGGGGCCAACTCAACCGCCATAGATTTTGATAACAGGTTAACGGCTCCCTTGGTGGCGTTGTACCAGGAAAGACCGGGCCTTGGTCGTTTACCCGCTGTTGAACCGATATTGATGATCACACCACCGCCGTTTTCTCTCAAATGAGGGATGGAAGCTTTTGACATTTGATAAATCGATTTGACATTGATCTCAAATACCCGGTCAAACTCCTCTTCACTAACCTCCAGCATCGGCTGATTTTTGTGTGTCCACCCGGCATTGTTGACAATGATATCGACCCTGCCAAATTCAGATATGCTCTGCGCCATCGTTTGTTGCAAGTCTGTCAGATTTGTTACATCACACTTTATCCCGAGTGCATTTTCGCCAAATCGACTGGCAACAGCTTTAGCACCATCCTCATTCAAGTCTGCAATGACAATATTGGCTCCTTGTTCACTAAATACTTCGGCAATTCCCTCACCAAATCCCGAGGCTCCACCGGTCACAATCGCTGTTTTTCCCGCAAGTCGCATATGTCTATCTCCCCTCCCTATTTTCCTGTGAAAACGGGTTTTTGTTTATTCAAAAATGCCTCGACAGCTT
>JAAENI010000369.1 GCA_024224595.1 Hyphomicrobiales bacterium | reverse complement strand
TACGCTATGTCTCAGCCCTGCTCTTATCTGTACGAAAACTGAACTTGACCAGATTGTTGATGCGATTGATGCTGCATTGGACAGAGTTGTCGCATAGGCGGGTATTTCCGGCTGGGCAATATTCAGAGAGGCTGAATTTGTTAAGTTCAACCTCTTTTGGACATCAATAACTCATAGAGTTCTCAATAAGTCGGCCGCTCATCTCCAATGATGCGACCCTCATCAAGCGTGATGATGCGATCGGCAAGATCAAGAATGCGATTGTCATGTGTGACCATCAAGGTGGTCGTCCCTCTCTTCTTTCCCAGCTGCTTAAGCATATTTACCACTTGAAGCCCGCTTACCTTGTCCAGTGCTGCGGTCGGCTCGTCAGCGAAAACAATGTCAGGATTGCCCACCAAAGCCCGCGCCACAGCAACCCGCTGCTTCTGCCCGCCGGAAAGACTGCCTGGCAGATAGTGCAGGCGATCGCTCAAACCAACGAGAGTAAGTAAATGTTCTGCCGATTTTTCCCAATTCCGGGTCGCATCTCTGCCATGCACCTCAAGGCCCATGCGAACGTTTTGCATCGCAGTGAGACTTTCATGCAGATTGTGCGCTTGAAAAATGAAACCGAGGCTGCGTCGCGATTGCACAAGCATATTTTCGGAAGCACCATTCAATTCATTACCCAACAGTCTAACACTCCCCTCTTCTACTCGGCGAAGACAACCAATGAGCGTTAAAAGCGTTGTTTTTCCTGATCCAGATGCGCCAAGCAATACGGTCAATTCACCCCGCCGCATTGTCAGATTGATGTCAAACAGAACCTGTATACGTATTTCGCTTGAACCAAATGAATGGTTCAAACCCTGAATATCTATTGGAGGCTCTCTTACGGTTGATCCAACATTATTCCGGACGATTGTTGCCATGACACCCCATCTTAGAACAGATCAGCTGGATTGGCATTGGCCAGGCGACGAGTGGCGATAGCACCAGAAAGACCACACATGACAAATGTACCAATGAGCACAAGCAGAGGTCGAGAAAGCGGCATCGTGATCGGCAATCCGGTGACGTTTGATACCACTGCATAAAGACCAATTGATATGAACACCCCTGGAATAAATCCAAAAAGTGCAAGCACAAAAGCTTCTTCAAATACTATCCCAAGAAAAAATCGTGACGGATAACCGATAGCTTTGAATGTTGCGTATTCACGCAAATGATCAGCTACATCGGTGGAAAGAACCTGGTAGACGATTATGATGCCGACCAAAATGCCAATTGCCACACCAAAACCGAATATCAAACCGACGGGCTTTTGTGTAGTTTGAAATCTCTGATCTCGAGTGACCGCCTGGTCCACGGTTTGAACAAGGGCATCATAGGTAGGAATACGCGCCTGCAGGCGCTTTACCATGGTATCCAGGTTTTGTCCGTTTTCCAGGGTAACCAGAATATGGTTGGGCGCACCCGAAGAACGCTGTGGGAACAGCTTCAGGAAGGTTTGGTCAGACACGATGAAATATCCATCAGTGGAAAAACCACCGCCAATCGCGAATGTGCCAATAATTGTCAATGTTCGACCACGGGTTTCGAATATGTAGGGTTTGCCGGCGTTCAGATCTTCGAAAATTACTTTAGATACGTTACGTGTTTCGCGATCAATCATTGCACGATCCAAAAGGGTGATCCGATCCAGGGAGGAATTGACTTCATCCAGCTTAAATGTTTTTGCAGAAGGGTCGATGCCAAAAATGTCTAGCGAACGCTCGCTACCGTCACTTTGTTTCCAGTCAAGCTTTGCAAGGTAAAACGGTGTTGCAGTGGCGACGCCGGGAACAGACAAAGCCTCGAACATCCGTTGACGTGGCAAGGGACTGCCGTCGGCCATCGTGTTCACATCGGATCCTGATATAATGATATCCGCGTTCATAGCAATGTAAGGCAGTCTGATGCTTTCGATCAGAGCTCCCTGGAATCCCAGCTGCATGAAAATCAAAATATTGGCAAAGGCGACACCAGCAATCGCAGCAGCGAGCCGAGCCTTGTTGTGAACCAATTGAAGCCATCCAATTGGCAAACGCCCAAGCAAATTTGTAAGGAAGGCCGTCACTTGGCAGGTACCTTGATGCGTGCTAAAATCTGTAGATTGGTGTATCGTTTTGCGGCCTCGGACGAGGCATCATCGAGGGCAACTGTTACCGTCACCACACGGGCATCAGTGTTAGCTGCGGGACTTGAATCAACCAGCGTTTGCGTTCCCACTTCCAATCCGATCTTTGTTACCGTGCCATGGAGTTGGCGCGACAACGCCTCTGCGGAGAGTTCAACCGGAGTGCCAAGAACTACAGCGCCAATTTCGGTCTGGTAGATTTCAACTTCAGCTGTCATCTTGTCGATATTGCCAATACTCAATATGCCTTTGCCGTCCGAGCGTTCTCCCGGGCGGGCATGGATTTGCAAGACTGTCCCACTAATCGGCGCACGCACCAGGGATTTGGATAAGTCACTTTTTGCGCGATTGAGGTCGCTGATAGCAGCATCAACATTTCTTGCTGCGACCACAACATCAGGCTGCTCATCAATTGTGTTGGATAAAAATCTGGTCAGTGTTGCAGTCAACCGCTCAACCTCACGCTGCGCCTGATCACGAGCGGAGCGCTTTTGATCAAGGATAGATCGAGTTGTGAAGCCTCGTTTGAACAGTTTATCCGCACGCTCAAATTCGAGTTGAGAATTTTGCAAAGCACTTTTTGCCCGTTGCAGTAACGCGCGAGTTTCATCCTGGCTGGCAAGAACCGAGCTTCTGATCTGGTTTAATATCGCCCTGCGCGCAGCGATGGTAGCTTCGGCGTTTTCTATTGAAGCCTTGATGTTTTGCTCATTATCGAGACTCGCCAATTTGTCACCTGCCACAACCTTGTCGCCCTCCTCAACATGAAGCTGTTCAATGCGGGCATCGCCGGCACCAAACGGTGAGGCGACCGTTCTGATATCGCCTTCTGGCAGCAGTTTTCCAAGGCCGACAATATTGCGTGATCGCAGCTTTGGTAGTTTGCCAGTTTCATTAAGTGCAGGGCGCGGGTTAACTGGTATGGCAATTGGCGATTTGGTGCCGCCGCCTGGTTCAACATCCAGGATGTTCATGAGTATTTTCAGGCCGGGTGGCTGGAAATATAATCCAATGAAACCGAACGTGACGGCGAATACCATGACCAACGGGAGGAAACGGAGTTTCCGAAACAAACGCCAAGTCAATGAAGGCTTGGCATCGGGAGGTGTTGGTTCGGCCTTATTCTTTATGATCAGCGGTAAGTCTTCCTCGGAGTTGGTTGCCAATTCGTGGCCTTTAGTTATAGGGTTCTCGGGAGTGTCGTTCATCGAGCCGACCTGTTGAAATCTTCTCTGTGCGCCTCAAGATAATGCTTGAATGATATATTGATCAACTGGTCATTATCATGGATTGTAGCTTCGCTCAACAGAATCAAACGATGCCGCCATTTGCCAGTCGGTAATAGGAAGCACAGGGCAAATCTTCTCGCTGTCCCCAGGCTCGCCATAGCAAGGTTATAGGTGAGCGTTTATTATTCAACGCCTTGATCAGTCTTCGTCAGCATCCCTGCCCCACTGGATGGATTTGCCGACGTCTGTTTTTCTTTTGGAAGGCGGGGGAGGCTCCTGCCTCACTTCTGGTTCAACGTTTTCTGGGGGACTACCGGATGTCTGTATTTCGGCATCCGATTCCTGAGAGTCGCGGTCTTCTTCTTCGAACTCGCGCTCCAGTTCGTTATCGGCTGGCTGTTTTCTACCACGCCTGAAAATCGATAGCATGATAATTCCCAAAACAACTAAACCAATACCCATCAACCAACCCGACGAACCGCCGACCCTGGCGTGGCCGAGAATTGCTGCTTCGATACTCAAAATATTGCGGTCCACCTCCAGATCAGGTCTGCCAATCGTCACATTATCGGCAGCAATCGGGAATGCGCCTATTTTGAATTGACCGGTTTGTTCAATTGCAAATTCTTTTGTTGAAACAGAATTACCGTTTGCAAGATCAATGGTTACCGGTTGATTTAACACCGCTGGAAGTGTTGAGCCATTTTGAGCGATCGGTGCCACACGAACGAGCAATTTCAACGGCTCGTCAGTTTCGTTTTTTCTACCCTCCAGAGATAGTTTTATCCGAATAATCAAAGGGTTGCTGTCATTTTCCAAAAACACACTGCTGACCTGCCATCCGGCATTTTCACCACTGGATTTGGAACGGTCAAAAAAAACGGTGTTAGCAACCTGTTCGCCAGTCGATTGCCAGCCCAAAAATGGTTTGCCAAAAGCATAAAACAATCCTGCAAGGATCAGTATTATTCCAATAAATCTCAAAACGATGTCCTTATTCAAGCGAGAGTGTATTTTTTAGTCAAGTTTGCGCCATTGTGCAAATTGATGTGGAATTACGCGGTCTCCACGAGCAGTATCAAAACGCTCATCGTCCACCAATTCATAGCCAAACTCTTTAAAGGCGAGCGCATCTTGTTGAGTTAACGGCCAAGGTGGACCATCGGCAACCTGATCCGCGGGCCTTAATCTGGTATAAACCAGTAATCTACCGCCAGGTTTCACCAATGTGGCAATAGCCGACATGGATTGGTGAAGTAATACTGGAGGAAGAGCCTGTAGCGTATAACATTCGTTGACCAGGTCAAAACTGTTGAGCCATTGTTGGGGCAGCTCAAACAAATTGGATGTCTGGTAATCCACCTGCGAATCGCCAAAACGACGTTTTGCCCAGAGTATGGCAGTAGAAGACAGGTCGAATGCAGTCGTTTTGTAGCCGGCATTTGAAATTGCTTCTGCATTGTCACCCAGACCACAGGCAATATCCAGGGCTCTGCGATTACCACCGGGATTTGCCGTCAGCCAGTTGGTGATCTGTATTTTTGGCGCAAGATCCGCCCAGGGGATTTGAGCCGCGTCGTCTTTTGCACGATCATAGACCATGTTAAAAAATCGATCACGCTCAGGTTCATCATGTATTGTATCGCTGTCAAGTTTATTGACTTCAATTCGGGCCTGTTGGCGACGAATAGCAAAATCCGGGTCAGACAATTCGTTTTGCTGCGTGTCTGGTTTTTTATTCATGTCGCTATCTATTCCTTTTTGTCCCATCCACCGCGCGTATTTTGTTGCCAGTAGGTGACGTCATGGCCAGCCTTTTTTTCAATTTTCCATCTTAGTCGTGCAATGGCGAGTTCATCAGCGTTGTGGCCATCAAAAATGTAAATGCCTCGCATGTAGGTTGACAAATCCGGCGGCTGGGCCCCCTCCACCATAAATCGGATATTACCACTATTTGGATTATCCTGCTCGCAGGTCAACCATATAGGTTGCATAGACTGCATGCCGTCATGTTCACACCCGTGGGGCAGAAAGCCATCCTTGTTCCAACTCCACAGATGAGCATCCAGAGCCTGCATGCGGGATTCATTAACCGATTGAACAACAACCGTCCAGTTACGCTCCAGGCACTTTTCGAGCAGACCTGGAAGAACGTCTTCCAGACGTTTCTCGCTCAGGTGATAGAACAGCACCTCTGTCAAAAATTAACTCCAACTCACTTGGGCATTTCGATGGAACATGACGTAAATGCCGGTTATTCGGTTGCCATTCAATTTTATACGTACCCACCGGTACGCTTCATTCATATTTGTTCGCGACAAGACGATCGAGAAGGCGCACACCAAATCCTGAACTCCACGATTGGCTGAATTCATTTTTGGGGGAACCCATTGCAGTACCGGCCACATCAAGATGGGCCCAGGGCACATTGTTGACAAACCGTTGTAAAAATTGTCCCGCGGTTATTGAACCGGCCATGCGTCCGCCGGTATTTTTAACATCAGCATTTTTTGAATCAATCAATTTGTCATAATCGGAAGACAGCGGCAAACGCCACACCCTTTCGCCTGTATCAAGACCGGCCTGGGTAATATTGTCAGATAACTCATCATTATTAGAGAACAGTCCGGCATGATGGTTACCCAATGCGACGAGGACTGCGCCAGTCAAGGTTGCCAGATTGACCATAAATTTTGGTTTGTACTTTTTCTGACAAAACCATAATGCATCTGCCAGAACGAGACGACCTTCCGCATCAGTATTGATGACCTCAATAGTTTGTCCCGACATCGATTTGACAATATCGCCCGGGCGCTGCGCTTTGCCATCGGGCATATTCTCAACCAACCCGATTATGCCAATGACATTGGCTTTTGCTTTACGTGAAGCCAGCGCGTGCATAAGACCCGTGACTGCTGCTGCCCCACCCATATCACCTTTCATGTCTTCCATTCCACCGGACGGTTTGATGGAAATACCACCGGTATCAAATACCACACCTTTGCCAACAAAAGCGATCGGTTTATCTTTTGCCTTACCACCGTCCCATTTCATGATGACGAGACGCGGCGGACGAACGGAACCCTGGTTGACTCCCAGCAACGCGTCCATTTTCAGTGCCTTCATCTCCTTTTCACCCAATACTTCAACTTTAACACCCAGAGCAGAAAGCTTTTGGGCTTTACGGGCAAATTCCACTGCTCCTAATTTGTTGGCCGGCTGGTTAATCAGGTCACGGCTGATAATTACACCATCGCTAACGCCATCCAGTTCTTTCCACTTTTTGCGGGCTGCGGCAGCTGTTTCACTAGCAATAGAAATACTGGTTGTTTTTGAAGTTTTCTCATCGACCGTTTTGTATTCGTCGAACTTATACGTGCGCAATTTAACTCCCATTGCTATAAAGGCCAGATTCTCAGCGCTAAAGGATTTTATCGAATCTGATTCAGCGATAATCGATATTTGACTGGCCTTCGGGCACAATGCCTTGATCTTGCCGCCAACACGCAGCCATCCGTCTTCATCCTTGTCATCCAATTCTCCACAACCCACAAACAACATCCGATCAAGTTTTTCATCGGGGGCAATAACATTGACACTAGACAGATGCTTGCCAGTGAATTCAGCGACCTTGATGGCTCGAGACAACTGACCGGATTTATCGAGTTCGCTTGCAACAGCAGGAATCTTTGAACCCTCTGCCATCACTATTACAGCAACACCTTTGGCAGGCATGGCAAGATTTGAGAATGAAATCGTCGGTAATTTGGCCATTTGAGCTCCGATAAATGCAATTATTTTCAAGGAAAATCTGAATTGGTTTTAAACGTCATAACGCCTTTGATATTTTTCAATATGTACAACATATTAAACGACAGAAAGAACTCAAAACAAAATCTTGGGATATTAACTCAATTGGAAAATAATATCCAAGCCACCCAGTCAACCGCTAAACCAAAAAACCATATCTTCAATAATTCATGGCAATACACGACCGACGAATAGCCCTGACGCAAGGCGTCATAATCAAACCATCCCAACCAAACCCAGATCCCGCGCATATGTTGGTGTAAATGGAATGAAAGGCAAGACCAAATATTGAATTAATCTGCTCAACATTGCGACTGTTCGAATGCGATGACATCAATATTATCTGACTAATTTGGAAAATTGATCATAATGCCATTGTTTTCACGAATCAACGTAACTATGCATTTTGCAGCTAATCTGTTGATTTAAAACAATAATGATCTGCAAGTTAACCTTAGCACAACGACTGATGTTTTCGTCCAAATCAGAAATTGCCAAATACCGGGGTTTAGTGTTTATTAAACCTGTTTATTGACACAATACAAGCCAAATACTTTTGGAATTTGTATTATAGAATCAATAATTTGCTGGCCACCATCTTCCTGCCACAACTTTTTGATTTTGTTTACATGATAGATTGAGCAAATTAGCGCGCGAGATAGCCTGAAGATTGTCAGGTAAATGGGACCCGATGTATTTCAATTTGATTGAACGCTATATTTTTCGCCGCGCAATGCTTGCAACGCTTGTGACTCTTGGTTCATTGACCAGTGTTGTTTGGGTAGTCCAGGCATTGAGAAAACTGGACGTCATCACGACAAAGGGTGCCGCTATCTTTGTCTATCTGCAACTAACAACTTTTGCAATTCCTATGTTAATTCTTGCGATCATCCCGATCGCTTTGCTCGTTGCAACAGTTTTCACGATTAATTCGCTGAATTCAGGCTCAGAACTTGTCGTGATTAATGCCAGCGGGGCATCCAGTTTTACTATTGCCAAACCTTTGATAACATTGGCGTTATTATGCAGCATATTTGTCGGATTTGTTGGCCATTTTGTTATTTCATGGAGTTTGATCAGCCTTAAGACCATGGCGGCACTGATGAAGGCTGATCTGGTTTCAATTGTTGTCAGAGAAGGTGAATTTACAAAGATTGAGAATGGTTTGACTTTCCATATCGCGAAGCGCGATGCGGGTGGTCTTTTAGCAGGCATTCTAATTTCTGATGATCGCGATGAAAAGATGTCCGTTGTTTATACTGCTCGCGAGGGTATCGTTACAAAAATTAATGGCAGTGCTGCCATTCTTCTTAAAAATGGAGAAATCCATCAACAAAATCATGCTGATGGCACAGCCACAGTCATCAGTTATGAATCTTATGCTTTTGACCTGTCAACTTTTGCCGGTAAAATTCAAAAACTGAAATTGCGGCCTAAAGAACGAACAACACCCGATCTGATGCGTCCGGACAGAGACGACTATTACTATAAAAAAGAACCTGGCCTGTACCGATCGGCCATTCACGAACGGTTTTCTGAGATGCTGTGGCCGTTTACCTATGTGATTCTGCTTCTGGCATTCGCTGGCCAGGCCCGTTCGACACGACAAAGCTATGGAACAGCAATTATTGCCGCCGTAGCGTTGATTCTTGTTTTGCGGGGAGTTGCTTTTTCCGGTGTCAGCGCGCTGAAATCTGATGCAAATGCACTTTATATTGTTTATGGTATGCCATTATTTGGAATTATATTGGGCGGAAGTTTTTTGATCCTCAACCGGCCTGTTGCATTGCCTAAAACATTTTCGAATTATTATGGCAGGCAACAATTATGGATTTCAAAACGGTTTGAGGGCGCATATGCCAGCTATTTGCTGTTTCTTCGCAAACGGGCCGGTGCAGGTTGATGATAAGCCAGACGCTTGGAATATATTTTGCCCTACGCTTTGGGAAAATCATGCTCGGTATGTTGGCCGCGTTGCTGTTTTTGATTGTCACCGTTGATTTCATTGAACAATTACGCAAAGTCTCGGAGAAATCAGATATCAGTGTAGGGATGATATACCTGGTATCAATGCTACGGGCACCCATATTTCTTGAAAAAGCATTCCCTTTTGGCTGTTTGTTTGCGGCAATGATTACGCTGACACAATTAAATCAGAGAATGGAACTGGTTGTGGCGAGGGCTGCAGGTGTTTCTGTCTGGCAATTCCTGCTTCCTCTTTCCATTTGTGCAGCGTTGATCGGCGTACTAGCAACGACCATCTATAATCCATTGGCAATTACCGCGATCAACAAAGCAAATGAAATTTCTGCAGAGATTTTTAAAGGGAAAAAAGCACGACAAAATGTTAATAAAAAAAATGTATGGATCAGACAGGAGGTAGACGGCAGAAGTGCGGTGATCAATGCCACTTATTCGCGCAAAGGTGGTACAGTGCTGCAAGGCGTTAGAATCATCGAATTTGATCGGGAAGGATTCGTCGCCCAGCGTATTGAAGCAGAGTTGGCCGAATATAGAGGCGATTACTGGGAATTGAGTGATGTTTCGCAGTCAACGGGAGAAAGCGTTATTAGAAAAATTCATTCGCTAAAATTCCGCACAAATTTGTCCGCTGATTCGATATTGGGGTCGGTCAGTGATCCTGAAACAATTAATTTTTGGGATCTTAGGTCGACTGCCGCTAAAGTCAGGAATTTTGGCATAAATCCTGGCCCATATCTGGTTCGATATCACAGTCTTACGGCTTTACCGTTGTTTTTGGTATCGATGGTTTTGATTGCGGCCACTGTGTCATTGAGATTTGTGCGATTTGGGCAATCAGGACGTATGATTTTGGGTGGTATATTAAGTGGGTTCGTGCTTTATATCGTTTCAAATTTGGTGATCTCTTTAGGGAGTAATGGTGTCGTGCCGCCAATTGCGGCTGCATGGGCACCTTCTGTTGTGGCAATTCTATTTGGTATGAGTATTCTTTTGCATCAAGAGGACGGATAATTATGAAGCTTAAAAAGCTTTCTATCCTTGACCTCGAATCGGGTTTTTATTCCCGGAGCAATTGCTCCGGAAAGTGTTTTTGCGACTATCTTCGGCTAACTAAGGCGATGGCCGCTGGCGCTGCTTTTATGGGAGTAATGTTTACTTCACCACAATTATCCCAACAACCATTTGCACTGTCTGATGGTATTTCAGCCAAGGCTCAAAGTATCACTGGAAATCTAATCAGCAAGCGAACCACGCCTGATGCGCAAATGTTACTTGAGGCGGATCAATTACAATATGACGACGCAAATAACAGCGTATCAGCTGTGGGTAATGTCCAAATAGCCTACGACGGTTTTACGCTGGTGGCGAAAAAAATTACTTATTACCATGCCTCGGGCCGAGTAATTGCTCAGGGTAATGTTGTAATTGTCGAACCTAATGGCAATCGCATTTATGCTGAAGAAATTGATATCACTGATAATTTCAGCGATGGTTTTGTTACTGCCATGCAGATAGAAACAGCTGAGAATACGCGGTTTGCCGCGGATAGCGCCGAGCGGGTTGACGGTAATCTGACCATTCTTAACAATGGAGTTTATACTGCTTGTGAAGTTTGCAAGGAAGACCCGACAAAACCACCCCTTTGGCAAATCAGAGCACGCAAAGTGATGATGGACAAGAATGCTAAACGGATTTCCTATGAAAAAGCGAGCTTTGAACTTTTTGGTAAACCGATCGCCTATCTGCCCTATTTTTCTCATGCTGACCCATCCATTAAACGCAAATCCGGATTCATGATACCAAGCACAAGTATTTCAGAGCATCTGGGTTTTGGATTATCAACGGGATATTTCTTCAATCTGGCTCCCAACTATGATCTGACTCTTTCATCCACCTATTATACCAGGCAGGGGTTCCTGGGGATGGCGGAGTGGCGTCACCGTACACAAAATGGCGCATATAATCTCACTGCGGTAGGCATTGAACAGGAAGATAATAACGCATTTGACCCCGGCACATATGATCGACTGGCATCAACGCGATATGCTCTGCAATCATCAGGCAGATTTGCAATCAACCAACGATGGACTTTTGGCTGGCAGTATTTATTGCAGTCTGACCGAAATTTCTCACGAACTTACGTGGTGACCAGTCAGACGGGGTCGGAAGTGACGAACAGTCTGTATCTAACCGGCTTGAGCGGCAAAAACTTTTTTGACATGAGAGCGCAAAAAATATTATTGCAGGAATTGGACCCTACTGAATCTCTACAGGGAGAACAAGCCGGGGTTCTGCCGTTAATTGATCACAATTATGTTCTTAAAACGCCAGTTGCCAATGGCCAATTATCATACAATTTCAATATGATAGGAATTGACCGACACAATGATGATATCGAAAATTCAAATTTACTGGTGAGTCTGGCCGACAATGAACGCCATCGCGGTATTGCTGGTGAGCATACCCGTGCCAGTGCCAATCTGGAATGGAAGAGCAAGTATATCACTGATACAGGCCTACTGATCACGCCATCATTGCATGGTCAGGTTGACGCTCTGTGGTTAAACAAGGAAAACCCAAATTCAGCATCTAATCCGCTTTTAAACAATCAGTCGCTTTTTCGAGCAATGCCAACAGCCGGTCTGGAGATCCGCTATCCGCTGATTGCCCAGGATGGATTTGCCAGCCATATCTTTGAACCTATCGCACAAATATTTGCCGGTACCGATGAAACTCGCATCGGACAGTTTCCGAATGAAGATGCACAAAGCATGGTGTTTGATACTACCAATCTGTTCACACGCAACCGGTTTTCAGGATACGACCGCATTGAAGGTGGAATACGAGCCAATGTCGGATTCAGGTATTCTGCCAATTTCGTTGCTGGCGGAGGTCTTGATGTCGTGGCCGGTCAGTCTTTTCATCTTGCAGGTCAGAATTCCTTCGCCCAACGTGATCTTGTCAATGCCGGTGTTGAATCAGGATTGGATACAGATCGTTCAGATTATGTTGTATCTGCCCAGGTTAATTCAGTTTCCGGAATTTCCTTTCGCACAGGTGCCCGTTTTGATGAAAATAGTTTTGATATTAGGCGAACAGACATCGGCACGACCTTTGCCTCACCTAATTTAACTGCCGGTGTCAATTACAGTTTTATCGATGCTCAACCGAATTATGGTTTTACCAATGACCGCCACGAAGTTACAACAACTGGATCGGTCAAGTTTGCTGATTACTGGCGGGCTTTTGGTGCGGTTACCCATGATATGCAAACCAACACCATTGTTTCCGACAGCATTGGCATCGCCTATGATGATTCTTGTTTTTCATTCTCTATTGCATTTAAAGAAAACAGACAGGAATTCACCAACGAACAGGTCAATCAGAGCATCTCTTTCCGCCTTGGTTTCCGAACAATTGGTAATTATGATTACAAACATAACCTTGAAAATGGCGTAGAATAGAATTCAACAGTGATCATAGTTTGGCCTTTTTGCGGGTACCAAACGGCTATCAGCATTCAAAATGAAACCCAATTCCAAAGACTAAATAACAAACCAGATTGAAAGAATGACAATTTTGAAGGCAATTGCCAAATCCGATACCAAACCAGTTTACAGTGTGATAATTGCTGGCTTTGCTATCAGCATGCTGGTGTTCACAGTTGGCTGTGTCAAATCGACCGAGGCAGTTGATAGCAATGCCTCTGATCCGAATTCAAAAGTGGTCAACGCACCTGGCGTATTGCAGGAAAAAAAGGAACTGGATGCCATCGAAGATGAATCTGGGGCCAGAATTATCCGGCAGAAATCCAACCTGAGAAAAAAAGGCACCAATATAGTCGTCCTTGTCAATCGGCAACCAATCACAAATTATGACATCCGGAGGCGTGTAGCATTCTTGAAGTTGCGTCGCATCGGCGGCAATCGCACCAAAAAAGCAACCGATGAATTAATCGAAGAGAAAATCAAATATCAGGAAGCTGTCAAAAGAAGTACACTGGTATCAGATGCTGTGGTCAATCGTGCCTTTGCAGGATTTGCCAAGCGCAACAAAACTAACACCAGCACGATGTCCAGGGTTTTAGGGCAATCGGGTGTGACAGCAAAACATTTCAAGGAATTCTTGAGAATTCAAATCAGTTGGCAACAAACTGTTGGTTCAAAATTTCAAAACCAATCCAGCAATGTATCTGAGGCCGATGCATTGTTTAGTATTCGAAAAAGCGGCGATTCCAAACCCGAAACACGCGAATTCATGTTGCAGCAGATAATTTTTGTAGTACCTGCAGCCAAACGCAAAAAATTGCTAAGGCAACGCGTAGCTGAAGCAAAGGCCTTTTCACAACAATTTACAGCTTGTGATAGTACAATGACGCAAATTAAGAATTTGCACGATGTCGCTTTAAAAAATCTTGGAAGAATAATGGAGCCAGAGCTACCTCTGGACTGGCGTGACGCGATAACCGGTACCGAAGCTGGCAAAACCACCCGGGTCAAGGAAACACCAAAAGGGGCAGAAATTATTGCTGTTTGTTCGGTGCGGAACGTTTCTGATGACAAAGCAGCGCAATTGGTCACTCAGACGAAAGAATTTAGTTCGCTTAGTACAAAGGGCAATGCTGCTTCGGATAAGTATTTGCTGGAACTTCGAAAACAAGCGACAATCATCTATCGATGATAGTTCCCCCAATATACTTCTTATTGATTTGGCCGATATTTGTATTAAAGGCCGTTATAAAGATATCTCTATCTGCCAGAGCTAATGCGATTTCCTGCAGGAATTTCTAGAATATATCGAGCTTATTTGATGTTTCTGAGTTATGCAGTAAAGGTATCAATTGTATAAACAATTGAAATAACACATCTATTTCGTCGAGTGCTTAAATGCACATCATTGGGTTCAGTCTCACCATATCTTTAGTTCATCGAAACAAACCAGACGATCTTCCAAAGGATCAACCCCAATGACTTTGCTTTCTAACGCACGCAAGACAGCAATCGCCATTGTAGCAGCTATGGCCAAGCATACAGCGTACAAGTTTAATACTACTAATTACAAGCAGTAACCCAATTGGTTCAGGTTAATTCTGTTTGCATATCTAACGCGCCCCGCCTTGCAGGCGGATTAATCTGAACCAGCCCCTTTTGCAGAAAGCCCCGAACCATCCTGATCGGCACAAGGTTCGAGGCTTTTTGCTTTCTATACAGGGTAATCAGCACTGAACTAATTTTGGTTCACCAATTAATTATGACAGTAGAAGCGCCAAATCTCAGTCGCTGGAACCTTGCCCGAGGACTAAAAACATAATAGGTATCGCGGCGTGGTTCGTGGCCAGCCGAACGATCCAAAACAAGCCGGATGTACACCAGTGTCAAAAATCAATAAAATTCAAATTGAGAATTCCCATTCGATCGCTGTCACCATGGGAGAGCCGGCAGGAATTGGTCCCGATATTATTCTTCAGGCATGGTCTCAACGTCAATTGTACAACATCCCCCATTTTACAGTCATCGGCAGCAAGGATGTTCTGACAACACGGAACACCCAACTGGGGCTTGAACTTCCGCTCCAACAGGTAAAAAACGCAGATGAAGCTTTAGCCTGTAATCAGGCAATTCCGATAATTGAAACCAAAAACCTGATGAAATGTCTGGCCGGACAACCCGATACTAAAAACTCCGCAGGTGTGATTGAGGCAATTGAGCTTGCTTTGCAAATGGTGATCAATGGAGATTTCGAGGCGCTTACCACCTGTCCCATTAACAAGAAATCACTATATGATTGCGGTTTTGAATATCCGGGACACACTGAGTTTTTGGCAAAACTTTGCCAGGACATGACCGGTAAAACAACATATCCTGTGATGATGCTGGCCGGGCCGCAATTGCGCAGCGTGCCTGTCACCATCCATATCGCCCTTTGTGAAGTCAAAAACGTTCTGGATATCGATCTTATTTTGAAGACTGCGAGAATAGTTGCCATTGACCTGCGAAACCGGTTTGACATTGCAGATGCGGTAATGGCATTTGCCGGCGTTAATCCTCATGCGGGGGAAGAAGGAGCGATGGGGCGGGAAGAAATTGACCTCATCCTTCCGGCAGTTGAATTGCTGAGAGCGGAAGGATTCAATGTCATTGGACCCCTTCCAGCAGATACAATGTTTCACCAGCGGGCCCGTCAGTCCTATGATGTGGCAATATGCATGTATCATGATCAGGCCCTCATTCCAGCCAAGACTTTGGCGTTTGATGATACGGTCAATGTCACTCTGGGACTACCGATAATCCGCACCTCACCTGACCATGGAACTGCCTACAACATTGCCGGAACACAAAATGTTAAACCAGATAGTTTTATCGCCGCGCTTAAGACAGCAGGTGATATGGTGCGATCGGAGACAAAAGCACCATGAGTGTCATCGATAATCTGCCGACTTTGCGCGAAGTTATTGCGCGTCATGATCTGGCGGCGAAAAAATCACTGGGTCAAAATTTCCTTCTTGACCTTAATTTGACGATGAAGATTGCGCGAACTGCCGGGGATTTGAGCCAATCAACAATTATAGAAGTTGGTCCGGGGCCAGGCGGATTGACCAGAGCCCTGTTGGCATCCAGTGCGAAAAAGGTCATCGCTATAGAACGTGATGAACGCTTCAGTGGTGCATTAAACGAGGTATCACTAGCCTATCCCGGCAGGCTTGAGGTGATTTATGACGATGCCCTTAATATTGATTATGCCCCGCTGGCTGGCTCGGGTGAACCGGAATCACAAACAAAAATAGTCGCAAATCTACCTTACAATATTGCGACACCCTTATTGTTCAAATGGCTCAAAAACGATGAGTGGCCAGCCTGGTATCAGTCAATGACATTAATGTTTCAAAAAGAAGTAGCGCAACGAATTTGTGCATCCCCTGGAAACAAAGCCTATGGAAGGCTGGCAATTGTTGCCGGATGGAAGTGTCATCGTGAAATTGCATTTGATGTACCACCAACGGCATTTGTTCCGTCGCCAAAAGTTATGTCGTCAATCGTCAATCTGATCCCAAAAACCAAAATTCTACCCTGTAGCCAAGATAAACTGGAACGCGTTACCAAAGCTGCATTTGGCCAGCGAAGGAAGATGCTGAGAGCCAGTTTAAAAAGCCTTGGTGGGCAGGAACTGCTAGACAGCGCCGGAATTGAGGGAACATTGCGGGCGGAAGCGATTGCTGTAGAGGATTTTGTTGAATTGGCTAATCTGATTTAGGAGAGTATTTGATACACCCAATTTGACGTTACACTGCAGCCAGGTTGCCAATACTGTTCACCTGCAGACACCCTTGTTTTTCAAAGCATGGACAAACACAAATGCAGCCGGAATACTGGCTTCGTAATTGTGACCGTCAACGTTTGTCGGATTCTTGATTTCCTGTTCAAGAATTTCAATCAACAGATCATCTGATATCTGTGTAGGGCTGGCACAAATAACAGTATTGCCCTTCGATTCCTGAGAATAAAATATCGCTTCACGCATTGCTCTGAGAACCAGTTGCGCAGACTTAAGGTCGTGTTTTTTAAGGCTTTGATAATCTGACAATGTGAATCGGCTATCCGACCAGGCAGGCGAAACTGCTATACTCATGATAAGAACAATTACCGGGATCAAGATTTTCATCGTGCTATTTCCTCAAATTGCCAATAACTATTTGAACAACTGACCTGTACAGTTCACCTAACAATATCTATCATTTCTCAATCAGAAAATATTTGATCAGGATCAAGAAATGCAACTCTATTATGAGGCGCCTTGACAAGTGAAAGTTATGAGACATCCAGTTGCCTGACAGCCATATCAATTTTACTATTGAAACTCTCTCCTGGCATTTTCACCCTTTATCAAAATAATGCAATAATACCCACCAATCCTGACGAATTATGGTCGAAAACAGTCAGACTTCGTTGATTAAACAAAATATAATTGGCGTGCATCTGTTTGATCTCAATCAAGATAACTTGCAGCAAATAGGGGTAAAATCAATAAGAAATGCAGCGCAGGATAAATATCATGATTTCCAGTAAGATGAATCTAATTATACATGGCGTAGCGGCAATCGTTGTAGCTTTTTCAACCCAGTCTCTCGCATTGGGCCAGTCCAGCAATACGGCCTGGACTGATAAATTATCAAAACAGTTAGCCAGCGAAAAACAGTGCGAAGTAGCATTTTTTACCCAACTCGTTGAAATTCCAAAGGAAGGGAAAAATTATTATTCGGCGCGTGCTCAATGTGTAGATGGCCGTCAGTTCGATGGAGACCGGCTGGGTGAAGATGCACCATTTCAGATTGAAACCTGTGAAGTCAATGTGTGCTAGTAGCAGATTCGATGAAATATGAGCTGTTTGATGATGTTGAAAACACTGAGCAAATGGACCGATCCAAATTACCCATCTGCCAGGTTGAATTTTATTTGTGGTGCGATGCATCAGGGCGCAAATTTCACCTTGCATGTGAATAATTTTGATTCGGTCAAACGATTGCGTTTCATCGAATCTGCTCTAGCAGTCTGTCGGACTTGCACAATCACTGTTAACAAAACTGGATATTGGTCCGATTTTTCGCTCATTTTCGTTAAATATTCCCGATATTCGCCTCAAATGATCGAAATATCGAC